>JBFXHW010000290.1:0-4160 GCA_050176605.1 Sphingobium sp.
CATCGACAATCTGATGCTGTCGAGCGCGGGCGACGCGGGCAAGAAATATGTGCCCTATGTTTTCTCGCTGTTCATGTTCATCCTCGTCGCCAATCTGCTCGGCCTGTTGCCGCTCGGAATTTTCGGCCTTCACCCGTTCACCTTCACCAGCCATTTCACGATCACGGGCGCGCTCGCGATCCTCAGCTTCTCGATCGTGCTGATCGTCGGCTTCGTGAAGCACAAGCTGCATTTCTTCTCGCTGTTCGTGCCGCACGGCACGCCGCTGCCGATGATACCGTTCATCTTCCTGATCGAGCTGGTGTCGTTCATGGTGCGTCCGTTCAGCCTCGGCCTGCGGCTTTTCGTCGCGATGACCGCAGGCCACGTGCTGCTGAAGGTGCTGGCGGGTTTCGTCATCAATTCCAGCAATGCCGGCGCGGGCTATGGTGTTTTCGTCGGCATCCCCAGCTTCGTCCTGATGATCGGCATCAGCGCGCTGGAGATGCTTGTGGCCGTGATCCAGGCCTATGTTTTCGCCCTGCTGACGTCGCTCTACATCAACGACGCCGAAAATCTTCACTGAGTTTCATTTTCCCAACACGCAAAGAGTTTTCAGAAAAGGAGTTATCAACATGGACGCAGAAGCCGCAAAGCTGATCGGTGCCGGTCTCGCCGCCATCGGTGCGGGCATGGCCGCGCTGGGCGTGGGCAATGTCTTCGGTTCGTTCCTGGAGAGCGCGCTGCGCAATCCTTCGGCCGCTGATGGTCAGCAGGGTCGCCTGTTCATCGGCTTCGCCGCCGCAGAGCTTCTCGGCCTGCTGGCGTTCGTCGTTTCGATGATCCTGATCTTCGTCGCCTGAACCGGCGCGACGATCGACAGGGCGCGGACGGGCCAGTTCCGTCCCTGCCCTGATACGGCCAAATCTCTAACGGGACGGGTGCAATGCCTCAGATAGCCCAGCTCGCGGCGACATACAGCTCCCAGATCTTCTGGCTGCTGCTGACCTTCGGCTTCGTCTTCTTCGTTGTCGGACTCGGCATGGTGCCGAAGGTCCAGTCGACGGTGGATCAGCGCGACGCGAAGATCGCCGAGGATCTGGCGCGTGCCAAGGCGGCGTTCGCCCGTGCGGACGAGATCGAGGAAGAGCATCGCGCCCGCGAGAATGAGGCACGCGCGGCCGCCCAGGCCGTCGTTGCCGAGGCGAAGGCCAAGGCCGCGAAGGACAGCGAAAAGAAGGTCGCGGCCGAGGACAAGAAGGTCGCGGCAAAGATTGCGGACGCGGAAGCGGCGATCCGCGCCTCGTCCACCGCCGCGCTTGCCGAGATCGAGGCGGTTTCCGCCGACGCGGCGAAGGAAATGGTCGCAAAGGTTTCCGGCACGTCAGTCTCGGCCGCTGCGGCCAAGAAGGCGGTAAAGGCGGTACTCAATGGTTGAGAATGCGAGCCAGGACAGCGCGGCCGTAGCCGACAATCTGGAAAACGCCGACAAGGTGCAGGATCTGCAAGGCGATGTTCATGCCGCGACCGAGGCGTATGGCGGCCCCTCCGAGCATGGACTCGATCCCGCCATTGGCGGCGCGGGCGGATATCTCAACGCAACCACGATCGTCAGCGTCTCGATGGCGGTGTTCATCACCATCCTGATCTGGAAGAAAGTGCCGGAGCTGATCGGCAAGGCGCTTGACGGCAAGATCGCGACCATCCGCAGCCAGCTCGATGAGGCGGCCAAGCTGCGCGCCGAAGCCGAGGCGCTGAAGGCCGAATATCAGGCCAAGCTCGCCGGAGCTGAGAAGGATGCGGCGGCGCTGCGGACACGTGCGGAGGAAGAGGCGACGCTGCTCGTCGCCGAGGCCAAGACCAGCACTGCGGCTCTGATCAAACGGCGCCAGAAGATGGCGGAAGACAAGATTGCCGCCGCCGAGCGGAACGCGATCGCCGAGATTCGCGCCAAGGCCGTCAGCGCGGCTACCAGCGCGGCGGCGAGCCTGATCGCCGAAAATCACGATGCCGCCGCCGACGCGAAAATGGTCGACGGCACGATCAAGTCGCTCGGTTCGATCAACTAGCAACCAGGCACGCTTCTCATAGCGGCAGCCCGCGTCTCGGCACCGGCACCAGCAACGGTCGGTCGGGCAGAAATTCTGCCCGCCAGCGTGACGCTTTCGAGCCAGGACGTGTAACCGTGCCGACGAAAACAAGTCCACCCTGGAACAAAAACTGGGCCGGATCTGTTTCCAGCGTTCGGAACCACGCGCCTTGTCGCGAGCCCTTTTGTGCGGGCATGCCGAATAATATCTGATTTGGAGGAATTGTCGCGATGGTAGAGAGTTGGCTACCCCTGTTTCTGGTAATCGCGGCCGGTCTCGCCATTACGTCCCACTGAACGACAGCTCGGCTCCCGTCCGGTTTCGGGTAGCGAGCCGACGCCTTCATTCGCGCGTCGGTGCGCCCTTGCCGACATCGTCGCGCGGGCCCCCCTTCTTCGTGCGTTGCGCGCTCGCCCGCGCGCCGGACAGCACCGGGCCGCAAGCGGCGGACTTCGCATCCCCGACATCGACAAAGGCGAGGATCGAGGCGATCGGGGACAAGACAGCACTTTCCGGCGCCAGCGGGGATCGTCATATCCTTGCGGACTGGTTGCTTCCCCGCCGGTAAAGGGGTCTGCTTCAGCCATGATCCGGATAAAACCGGCGGGAAGCCCGCTGGTTCCGGCTGGGCAAGTGGAAGTACAGCGCCTACATCGGGTCGCGAAATGGCGAAACCACCGGCCCAGGATCGATTCAACGAGGAAAAGGCGACCTACGCCGTGCGCGGTACGGGTCAACCCGACATCGAGGTCGGTGTCGAGGCGATCCGCGCGACCGTGAAGACTCTTCCTGCCAAGCCCGGCGTCTATCGCATGCTCGATGCGCGCGGCGATGTGCTCTATTGCGGCAAGGCGAAGGCGCTGAAGAACCGCGTGACCAATTACACGCAGGTGATGCGCCTGCCCCGGCGGCTTCAGCGCATGGTGGCGCAGACGCGATCGATGGAGATCGTCGTGACGGCCAGTGAGGCCGAGGCGCTCTTGCTGGAGGCCCAGCTCATCAAGCGCCACCGGCCGCCCTATAATGTCCTGCTGCGCGACGACAAGAGCTTCCCCTTCATCCTCGTGCGGCACGACCATGAGTTCCCGCGCATCCAGAAGCATCGCGGCGCGCGGAAGATAAAGGGCCGCTATTTCGGTCCCTATGCGGGCGCGGGACAGGTCAACCGGACGCTCAATGCGCTGCAGAAGTTGTTCCTGCTGCGAAGCTGTACCGACAGCTTCTTCGCCAATCGGTCACGTCCCTGCCTGCTCTATCAGATACGCCGTTGTTCCGCGCCGTGCGTCGGGCGGATCGGCGAGGCGGATTATGGCGAACTTGTCGCCGATGCCGAAGCGTTTCTCGACGGCAAGGGCGGCGGCGTTCAGGCCAAGCTCGCCGACGCGATGACCACGGCGGCCGAGGCGATGGATTATGAGCTGGCCGCCGTTTATCGCGACCGTTTGAAGGCGCTGACCTTCGTGCAGAACAGCCACTCCATCTCCGGTCATGGGGTAGAGGAGGCGGACCTGTTCGCGCTCGCGTCCGAGGGCGGCGGCATGTGCATCCAGGCTTTCTTCATTCGCGGCGGGCAGACGACAGGAAGCCATGCGATCTTTCCCGTGCACATCGCGGAAGTGAGCGAGGATGAGGTGCTGACGAGTTTCCTTGCGCAATTCTACGAGGATGTGGAACCACCGCGCCTGCTGCTGGTCGACCGCGATCTGGAGGAGCGCGAACTGATCGCCGAGGCGTTGTCGGTGAAGGCCGGGCGCAAGGTGCGAATCGAGGTTCCGCAGCGAAGCGGTCGTGCAAAGCTGGTCGCCGAGGCTCAGCGCAATGCGCGCGAGGCGCTTCAGCGGCGGCAGGCGGAGAGCACCGGTCAGGCAAAGCTGCTGCGCGGTCTCGCCGACCTGTTCGATCTGGACGGGCCGCCTGAGCGCCTCGAGATTTACGACAACAGCCATATTCAGGGCGCGCATGCAGTGGGAGCCATGGTCGTTGCCGGGCCGGAAGGATTTCGCAAGAACGCCTATCGCAAGTTCAACATGCGCGAGGCCGACACCAACGACGATTTCGCGATGATGCGGGAGATGTTCACCCGTCGCTTTT
>JBFXHW010000291.1:0-4108 GCA_050176605.1 Sphingobium sp.
TAGTCACAGAAAGGGGTTGGACATGGCGGCTGCTGTCCTGGACCGGCGAAACTGGATATTTCTGGCGGCTCTCGTGCCTGCGGGTGTGCTGGCGTTGGTGTGGGCGGTGCTGCCTGATCGGCAAGCGGACGAACCCGTTCAATCGCGGCCGGTCGCGGCGAAACCGGCTCCGGCGGCAGCGGAACCCTCCCGTCCCGACGTGAGCCAGGGTTCTGACCCCCAGGATTCTGCCCCGAAGGCAAAACCCTTTCATCGCAAGCCAGACTTTACGGTCAAAACGATGTTGCAGCTCGACGGCCCGCTCGCTCCGGGGGACTATGTGTGGGACGACAACGGCGTGCCTGCCGGGCAAGTCGCCATCGTGGTCGATATCAAGAATGAGCTTATCCATGTTTATCGGGGCGGCGATGAAATCGGGCGATCGACGCTGATTTATGGCGATGACGAGAAGCCGACGCCGATCGGCGTCTTCCCGATCATGGAGAAGAAGGCCGACTATTATTCCAAAACCTATGGCGGCGCGCCGATGCCGCATATGTTGCGGCTTACCGCCGACGGGGTGGCAATCCATGGATCACGGCAGATCCATCCCGATTATGCGACTCATGGATGCGTCGGACTGCCGAAGAAATTCGCTGCAATCCTGTTCCGCGAGGCGAAGGTCGGCGACTATGTGAAAATCACGCGAGGGTGGAACCCGGCCGGGTAAAGCCGCCTGAGCGACCGTAGCTACTTCGCCGCTTTCTTTTTCGGCGCTGCCTTCTTCGCTGCGGGCTTTTTGGCGGTTTTGCCGCGCTTGCCCTTCGCCGGCCCCTTGGCCGCACGCTCGGCAAGCAGCACGACCGCCGCATCCAGCGTTAGTGTGGCCGGATCGACGGCCTTCGGCAGCGTCGCGTTGGTGGTTCCGTCCGTGACATAGGGTCCGAAACGCCCTTCCATCAGCTTCACGTCAACGCCGCTTTCGGGATGAGGGCCGAACATCTTGAGCGGCTCACGCGCCGCGCCGCGCCCCCTGCCCGCTCCGTTGGCGGCATCTGCGAGCTTAGCGACGGCGGCGTTCATTCCGGTTTCGAACACCTCGGCTGTCGATTTCAACCGGGCATATTTGCCGTCGTGCATGAGGTAAGGACCATAGCGACCGATATTGGCGACGATCGGATTACCGGTTTCCGGGTGCTTGCCGACATCACGAGGAAGCGAGAGCAGCTTGAGCGCCCAATCCAGGCCGAAATCCTCAGCAGGCACATCCTTGGGAATTGACGCGCGCTTCGCTTCCTTGCCTTCGCCGAGCTGGACGTAGGGGCCGAAACGGCCATTCTTGCGGGTGACGTCGAGATTTGTTGCAGGGTCCTGCCCGAGCGCTTCATCCTCTCCGCCGCTTTCCTCGCCGCCCTTTTGTGCGAAACGGCGGCTATATTTGCAGTCCGGATAGTTCGAGCAGGCAACGAATGCGCCGAAGCGCCCGCCGCGCAACGAGAGGCGGCCATCGGCACAGGCCGGGCAGGCGCGCGGATTTGTCCCGTCGCCTTTGTCCGGAAAAAGCCAGGGGCCAAGGAATTCATCGAGTGCGGCGGTGATTTCGGAAGGCTTCTGCTCCATGACCTCGGCGGTCTTCGGCTTGAAATCTTTCCAGAACGCATCCAGCACCGCCTGCCATTCGGCCCGGCCACCGGAAATATCGTCAAGGCTATCTTCTAGACCCGCCGTGAAATCATAGCTCACATAGCGTTCAAAAAAGCGCTCCAGAAAACTTGTGACAAGCCGGCCGCTTTCATTGGGAGTGAAGCGATTCTTTTCCACCGCTACATAATCACGGTCCTTAAGTGTTTGAAGAATCGACGCATAGGTGGAGGGGCGGCCTATGCCCAGCTCCTCCATCTTCTTGACCAGCGAGGCTTCGGAATAGCGCGGTGGCGGCTGGGTGAAATGTTGTTCGGCCTCGACCGACTTTTTGGCAGGCACATCGCCGTCGTTAAGCCGAGGCAAGCGGCGGCTATCCTCATCCCCTTCATCATCCCTGCCCTCTTCATACAGTGCGAGATAACCCGGAAAGAGGATGACCTGTCCGGTGGCGCGCAAGCCATGCTGGCCCGTCGCCTCGGACATCTCGACCGTGGTGCGCTCCAGCCTGGCCGACATCATCTGGCTGGCGAGAGCACGCTTGTAGATCAGATCATAAAGACGGGCATGATCGCCGCCGCCGGTCTTGTCCTTGGTAAAATCAGTGGGACGGATCGCTTCATGCGCTTCCTGCGCATTTTTCGCCTTGGCGGTATATTGCCGGGGCTGATCGGGGACATAGCTGGCGTCGTACCGATCCGCGATCGCATGCCGGGCGGCGGAGATGGCGCTGCCGTCCATCTGGACGCCGTCGGTGCGCATATAGGTGATCGCACCCTGCTCGTAGAGATCCTGTGCTACCCGCATCGTATGGCTGGCGGAAAAACCAAGCTTTCGCGCGGCCTCCTGCTGCAGTGTCGATGTGGTGAAGGGCGCCGAGGGATTCCTCGCGAAGGGCTTGGTCTCTACTGAGACGACGGTGAACCGGCCATTCTCGATATCGGCCTTGGCCGCCAAGGCATCCTGCTCACCGCCAATGGCAAGGCGATCGATCTTATCACCCTTCCACCTCACCAGCCGCGAGATGAAGGGAACGCCGTCATGCTCCATATTGGCGACGAGCGACCAATATTCCTGCGGTTTGAAGGCCTCGATCTCGCGCTCGCGGTCGACCACGAGGCGAAGCGCCACCGATTGCACACGACCAGCCGACTTCGCGCCCGGAAGCTTGCGCCACAGCACCGGCGACAGCGTGAAGCCCACCAGATAATCGAGCGCGCGGCGAGCGCGATATGCGTCGATCAGGTCATCATCGAGCTTGCGCGGATTCGCCATCGCTTCGAGCACGGCAGGCTTGGTGATGGCGTTGAAAGTGACGCGCTGCACATCCTTCGGCAGTGCCCGGCGCTTCCTCAGCACTTCCTGAACATGCCAGCTGATCGCTTCACCCTCGCGATCCGGATCGGTAGCGAGGATCAGGGTATCGGCATCCTTGGCCTCATCGGTGATCGCCTTGAGCTGCCGCGCCTTGTCGGCATAAGCCTCCCATTCCATCGCGAAGCCATCGTCCGGATCGACCGAACCATCCTTGGCCGGCAAATCGCGGACATGGCCATAGGACGCGAGGACACGGTGGCCCGGCCCCAGATATTTCTCGATGGTTTTGGCCTTGGCGGGGGATTCAACGACGACAAGCTTCATGGACCGCACATTCCTCTCACACGTACGCGCGAGGGTGGCCGTGCTAAATCGACGCCGTCAACCGTGGAAAATGAGCCCGCGACTCTAACGAGACTGACGCGCCCGCCGGCATGTCGTTCCAGTCGACCGGCGAGTTCCAGTTCGAGCAGCACCGTCTGGACAATCGCGGGCGTCAGCTTGCTCTGCCTGATGATCTCGTCGATCGGCGTGGCGACCGGCCCGAGCAGCGTGGTTATCGCCGCGCGATCGGCATCGTCGGCGTCTACGGGTCCGCTCGCGGCGCTGTAACGGCTGGGCGGCTGGCCGACCATGGCGCTGCTGATCGGACCGACAGCCTCCAGAATATCAGCCGCAGACTGGATCAACGTCGCCCCTTCGCGAATCAGGAGGTTGCATCCCTGAGCACGCGGATCGAGCGGCGAGCCGGGCACGGCCATGACCTCGCGCCCGAACTCGCCTGCGTAGCGCGCACTGATCAGCGAGCCCGACTTGGGAGCTGCCTCCACCACGACGGTGCCGCACCCGAGGCCGGCGATGATACGGTTCCGGTATGGAAAATGCCGCGCGCGCGGCTCCGTTCCCGGCGGTTGCTCCGCTATCAGCAGCCCGCGTTCGGCGATCTCCCGCTGCAGCCCCTCATTCTCAGGCGGATAAAAAATATCGATGCCGCCGGCGACAACCGCCATCGTGCCGCTTTCAAGCGCGCCCTGATGCGCTGCGGTGTCGATACCACGCGCCAATCCGGAGACCGTGACGGTATCGGAGCGCCCTAGCTCCAACGACAGCTGACGCGCGAACCGGATCGCGGCGGCCGAGGCGTTACGCGCGCCGACGATCGCGATGGTGC
>JBFXHW010000292.1:0-4099 GCA_050176605.1 Sphingobium sp.
GCCGCCCGGATGTCGACGCTAAGCCCGTCTAGATCGAATTCGCCGACCAGTTGCGTATCGATAAGCTGGCGCTCGTACCAGGCGGTCGACTGGTCCATATAATCAGCACCGACGATGCTGTTGTTCTTGACGCCCGTCGACAGGCTCGCCTGTTTCAGCGTGTCGCGAACATAGACATTGGTCCAGCGCAGCTTGTTGCGACCGAATTCGAGACCGAATCCGAGCAGGCCGTTCACGACCACGCGATTGTCGGTCTGTACCTTCGTGAAATCGGTATCAACGGCCGTCAGCGCAGCATCCTGAGCAGTCTGTTGCAAGGTCTGCCGCGTGCGCCACTTGTTACTGAAGCCCGCGCTTGCGATAATTCCCAGTTCCGACGATCCGATTTCGATCGTCTTCCCCGCACTTATTTCGGCCGAGAAGTTGAAGGGGATGTCGTTGTTTCGTTGCACAAGGACGCTGCGCGAGGAGACGAGCGCCTTGCCGATAGCCTGTGAATCGACATTGCCGATGCGTTCGCCGCTCGCGAGAAAGGCATCGAGCACGGCAGGATAGTCGCGATTGCCATTGTCGAAACCGGTCCAGTCGGTGCTGCTGCCATAATAGGTGTAGCCCAGTTGCCTGGATGTTTCGGAATTTCCGCCAATCCCGCCGCTGATCGAGAGGAAATCCTCGTTCGGCGTGGACTTGGTCGTCAGGTTGATGACGCCGCCGCCAAATTCCCCGGGGAAGTTGGCCGAATAGCTTTTCTGCACCAGGGAGGATGCAACGACACTGGTGGGGAACAGGTCGAGCGGAACAACACGCTTCAGCGGTTCAGGGCTGGGGAGCGGCGAACCGTTGAGCAAAGCGAGCGAGTAGCGGTCGCCCAGGCCGCGCACATAGACGAAACCGTTACCTACCACACTGAGGCCCGTGACACGGCTAAGCGCGCCCGCAATATCGCCTTCGCCTGTTCTCTGAATATCGGCGCTGGAAAGTACGGAAACGACCGCTGGCGCCGCCTTCTGAACATTGGCGTTCCTGCGTCCGACGACGACAATTGTGCCGGGGATGGACACCTCCGTCTCTGTCTCCGCGCTTTCGTCTTCCGCCGGTGCGGTTGCAGGCGCAGCGCCGGAAGCGTCCATTTCCTGCGGATCGGGCGTGGCCGTCTCAGTGGCCATCGTCTCGGCCTGATCCGGCGTTTCCTGGGCCGCTGCCATGCCCGAAGGGGCAATAAGCGCCGATGTTAGAAGCAGAAGACGCGCGAAGCTGAGCGGCGATGCCATTGATTTTCCCCAATTCAATATTTCGGAAAGGAGGCGGGGTGCGACAATGCCGCCGCTCCCCGCCCTCCCTGTTTTGCCTTCGTCAGGCGGTGGGCAGAACCGTGCAAGCCGTGCTGCTGCCACCAAAGCTGGCGGTCGAGCTGTTGCAGGTCCAGCCCTGATACCAGGTGTCCGCCGCATCCTTCACGGCACCGACATAATTGGTGGTATCGAAGAAGGCATTGACCGTCTTGGGATCAATGGCCGTCGCCCCCGTCTCGTTCGCGCCGTTCACGAACGCAGCGCTACCGGTGACAATCGCCGTCAGGCTGGGCGTGAAAGCAGCATTGTTGTTGCTGCCTGATTCGAAGATCGTCTGTGTCTGCGCCGCGGTGACGGTCGAGTGCGATGCGTAAGGCGTCGAGCTGCACTGCATCACCACCGAATTGAAGATCGGCGGCCCGAGATTGTCGTCCGCCGCATCGGCCGCCGCGATCGTCTTAGCGTTGCGCAACTGGAGACAGGGCTGGCCGGGGCTGACCACGACACCGTTCGACAGGTTGGCGTCCATACCGCCGCGCATCATGATCGCCGCGCCGTTGCCCGAAAGCGCGTTGGCGAGGAAGGTGAAGTTGGTGAGACGCAGGTTGGTACGCGGATTCTGAACGTCGAACGAGTTGTCGGAGTCGCCCTCGATCATGCTGTCGCCCTTGTCCGTGCGCTGCACGGCGATGACATATTGGATAAGCGCCTTTGCACCGGTGTCGATATCAAGGGAGTCATCTTCCGCACCCGTGATCACGACATTCTTCATCTGCGGAGACCCGCCGAAGAACTCGATGCCATCATCGGAGCTGTTGTGGATCTGGATGTGATCGAGAACGGTGCCCGTTCCGATGCCCGACGGCGTCAGGCCCTGCAGCTCCTTGTCGGCCGAGAGCACATAGCCCGAATAACGGATCTGGACATAACTCATCCGACCGCTGCTGTCGTTGGCGGTGGCGCCACCATATAGCGCCGGAGAGGACGCGCCTTCGGTGTCACGCTCGCAAGCGGTGGTTCCCGGAGCGGCGCTGGGAGCGGCGCAGTCGGTAATTGGCGCGCGGCCGAGCAGCACAACACCGCCCCACTGACCCGAGGATGTGTCGCTGCTGATGCCGAGCGCGTTGTCGCGGCTGGTGAAGATGATCGGCTGGCTCGCGGTGCCGACAGCCTGGATCTTGTTGCCGCGATTGACGGCCAGCCAGGAAACGCCGGTATTGCCGAAAACGATGACACCCGGATCGATCGTCAGGGTAATGCCCGAACCGCCGGAAGTACCGAGATCCGAACCGACATCCACGCGGCCGCCCAGCGAATAGAGCAGTCCCGCAATCTTGGGCAGGGTGGTGCTTGCGGTGAACTGCGCGGGAAGCTCGCAGACGCGCCAGCTACCCTGCGGGCTGGTAAGCGTACCGCGATCGGTGAGACCAGCGGGGTCCGCAATTGTGGGGCAGCCGCCGGCCGCCACCACCGAAGGAGTCGGGGTCGGGGTCGGAGTGGGCGAAGGAGTCGGAGAAGGATTGTTGATCGTGATATTACCGCCCGTGCCCGGTGAAGCGATGTCGTCAGCCCCGCAGGCGCTGAGCGCCGCCGTGGCGCAACCCGCCAGCAAAATCTTGGAAATGTGCGATTTGGTCGTCATGATGTTCTCCGCTCCGGCTCGGCCGGCATATGGTCAGGAAGCGGAGCGCAGCAGAGATAAGGCCAATCCCCCCTGGCGCCCTCGGGGCGAGCAAATAGGGATGAGTCGTGACCGCTCGATTGCAGTTAGGTTTCATATTTGTGAAACGGCAAAAAGGGGCGCGCGAGCGATCAGGCCCGGCACCCCGTTTTCACAATTATTATTAAATTTCAACTATCTAGGCAGAAACCAGCCTGAAGTCGCTGAAATGGAGCGCCTCCTTTAACGGCCTGCGTAGGCCACGCCCAACCGGTTGATCGCTTCGGTCGCAACCTCCCGCACGGTACGCACAGAGCCGTCCGCCAGATCCAGTTCGACATCCGGTTCGGCCTGTATCGCAGCGCGATAGGCGAGCTGCGCATCGGCGCGACGGCCCATTCCGGCATAGGCATTACCCAGATTGATGAGCATGACAGCGTCGCGGCTGGCTTCCGGCCCCATCGCCGCAATCTGCGCCTCTGCCCCTACATAATCTCCACTAAGCAATGCGTGAGCCACGGAACCGGTATCTTCGCCCGGATTGGCAGCCAGCGCAGGGCTTGCTAGAAAGCCGCAGGTCAGCCCGAAAAAGGAGAAAGCCATAACCAGCTTCGTCATTTTATCTTCTCCCAAAAAAATCTTTCTACAATAGCGGTGATTATTTCACTTTTATGACAAAAGGGCAAGGAACACGCCCTCTTGTGAAGAATTTTTTTATCTCATTAATATCAACGTGTTATACGGATTTCAGAAATCAAATTGGGGGTTTTGGTTAACCTTCCGCCGCTTTCGAATGTCACATTCATGGAAAAACTGCGCGAATCTCACCGAGACCGGCGCGCGCTGCACCGATATGGGCGCTGAAATGCAAGGCGCGAACCTGTTCGCTGTCGCGCGAAATGGCGGCCTGACCTGACACTCAGGGATCAAAAATCGTGAAAGGTGCCGGGGTTCTGTTGCCCGGCCCCCGGCGGCCGCTGGAATCCCTTCTGTTGCCCGGTGGGTCCAACCGCGTTCTATTTGGGTAATGTCAGGGCTTGCGCCCCTCAATTACGCAGCAAGAGCAAGTGCTTCGTTATCGTTGGCACTTATAGGTTTTGAGCCTTTAACGGGTTACTCAGCCCGGGCGAAAACAGCGCTTTTCAAC
>JBFXHW010000293.1:0-4090 GCA_050176605.1 Sphingobium sp.
GCTCCGCCGTGCAGCACCAGCAGCCAGCAAGTCTGGGTTGAGTGCGAGGAGACGGGCTGCCGTCAGGTCTTGCCGCGCCTCCATGTCGTAGATGCGCCCGATCACCAGATATTTGGCCGCGCGATCAACATAGAACAGCGTCGATTTCGAGGCGACTTCGCACAGGCCGCCAAGGCCATTGCAGGTGATGGCGTCGATTGGCGTCTTCGGCAGGCGCAGTTTGAGCGCGGCGCGCACCTTTGCCGTGTCGGAAGCCTGGGCCGGGGAGGCGAGGCTGGCCACGCCCCAACCGGTTGCGGCTGACAGGGCGACGACGGCAGCAACGGTCGCCACTGGTCGCAGCCAGCGCCGCGGCTTGGTCGGTGTCGGATCATTTGTGGCGGGGGTCATTGGGAGTTCCTCACGTAGACGCCGTCAAGGAAGACGATCTCGACATCGATGCCGGTCGGCATCTCGACGACGGGTTGGTATTGTTCGGCGCGCTCGATCAGATATTTGCTGACCGTATCGGCGGCATCCGCAGCGCCCTGGCCGAGCCCACCGCCGAGGATGTCGCCGGCAGAGAGCTTCGAGCGGGTGCCATCGGCATTGGTCGTGACGCCGGAGAAGACGCTGTTGGCGTTTGCCGAAAAGCCGCGCCCGAACCCGCCGACAATCCCGGCAAGCAAGGCCTGACTGACAAGGCTGCCCTCGCGGCTGACGACACGGCCACGCACGCCCGATTTTCCGGCGAAGCTGATGAAGCCTTTGACCTCGCTCACCGCGACGCGCCCGCCGGGCTGGTCGCAGGTCATCCGCGCCAGCTTCACATAGACCTTCTCGGACGAGAGATCGCCGCGCGCTGCGCCATTGACGATGCAGCCCTGAAGCCGCGTGGTCAGAACCTTGCCGTTCTGCATGACCGATCGCGCCGGACCGGTAATGCGCAGCACGACGGGCAGCGGATCGGTCTGGCTCGCGACGCCCGCCGACGCATCGACGCCGACGATGACCTTGGCAGGAGCATAGGAATTGGGCGGTAGATAGTCCGGCGAGTCCTCGACCACCACCGGCGGCGCTTCGGGGTGAGCCGCCCGCAGTCCGCTGGCTCCAGCCTTGTCAGAAGTGAAACTCACGAGTTTCACTTCGCCGGGACCGGGCAGGCCGGTTTCGCTCGCTCCCAGCGCGGCACCCGCAGGGGCAGACTGAAGCGGTCGACCGCGCGCATCGTAGCCACCCGCCTGCGGGCCATAGGCCGGTGGCGGCACGCTTGTGGCTGCCGGGGCGGCTTGGCTGGCGAGGCGCGACTTGAGATCCGCATTCTCAGCGGAGATCGCATCGATCGCGGCCTGGCCGTCGACTCGCATGGCCTGGTTCTCAGCCTTGAGCGCAGCCAGCTGGGATTCGATTTCCTCGCGCGGGAGGCTCGCGTCCTTCATCGCCTTCTGCTCGCGGGTCACCGCATCGAGACGATTGCCGTAAGTCGCAACGAATTCGCGCTGTGAAAGGTCGCGATTGATGAGTCCCGCCGTGTCGATGGTCTGGGCGGCGGTGGGATCGTCGCTCTTCGCGCCGTCGTCGCCTCCCAGGATGAACCAGCTGCCGCCGATAAGCGCGAGCGCGCCCAAGGAGCCAAGCAGAAGCTTCTGCCGCCGCGCGGTCTTGGCGTTGAGGCTGGTGACTTGCGAAGGCGATGCGGGATCGGCTTGAACCGGGGGCGAGGGGGTGGCTGTGTCGCTCATTGACCGATCTCCCCGTTCGTGCCGACGATGAAGGCAATGGTGCTTTCTCCCGATTGGAGGGTTGGCTGGGCGATTGAGATCGCAAGGGTCCGGGACGACGCGAGATCCGTTTCGGCAAGCGTCAGCGGTTTGCGGCCACGGTTCGCCAGACGGATGACCTTCCCGCCGAGCGCGCTGCCGCGATAATCGGCGATCAACTGGACCTCGAGGTCGCCGACCCGTGCCGGAAGGGCCGAGGATTGCCGGACTTCGAAGCCATCGACCGTGCGGTCATTGGCCATGGCCTGGATCAGCCGCACCGCGCTCGTCTCCAGCGGCGTTTCGCTTTCCCAGCCTGCCGCCTTGTTCGTCGCGATCGCCGGGTTTGTGATGAAGACCTGCACTGCCGGGACAGGCTCGACCTGGCAGGAAACCTTGTAGACGAAGCCTTTCTTGGTCGTGGCGAAGAAGCTGATCGACCGCGCCGCATAGGTCTCGGGCACCGACACGTAGATGTCACCGCGCAGCGGTTCGTTGGTGACCGCAAAATCGTTGTAAGGCGTGCCGGTCGAGATCTTCGAGACGCTGGCAAACTGGTCGTCGACGAGCGCGAAGCGCGTCAGCTCGCGGGCCGACACGGCGCATTCGATGCTCGCTCCGTCTGCAGCCTGTTTGAACTGGTCGGCGGCTTGCGCGCCGCTCCCTGAAAATGCCAGTAAGGTGCTGGCGCAAAGAGCCAGGCTCCACGCGCGCGTCTTGCGTCGGTAAGCCATCACTGGGCCTCCTTCGTTGGGTCTTTGGGGGGCAACTGGCTGAAGCCTGACAGCGCGAGACGCAGGCCTCGGTAGGTCCAGTTGAAGCGGAAACGCCGCTCGTCGCTCGCGATGACCTGGGCGCCGACAAAGGTCTTGAGCGTGCCCGTCACATCGGACGTCAGCCCCTTGGGGTCGACGGTCATCGAACGGATGACGAAGGCCTGGGTGACGTCCGAACCCCGCTGCTCTTCGACTATCCGGACGAGATCGGCCTTGAGGCGTCCGTAGCTGGCCGGATCGGCGAGCTTCAGGATCTCGTCCATCCAGTAGTCGAGGCCTTCGGGGCTGCGATTGAGGAGAACGAGCGCGGCATCGCGGGTCACGAGTTCGAGATAGTCGGCATCGACCCCCGCGCTGCTGACAGTGAGCTGCTTGGGGAGCGTTGGAAGGAGGACGACTTCGCGGTCGCGGGTGGCAGCAAGGCTGACCGCTACGACGAGCGCAATGCCAAGTCCGGCGCTGGTGAGCGCAAAGAGGTTGCGCTGGCGCAGCAGCGACTGCTGACGCTCGTGTGAAATGTCGGCAAACATGGATATCTCCCCTCAACCGGCAAGCAGGCGGCAGTGGGAAGGCGGCGTCGATTTCAGGCCCAGCAATCCGGCCGGCAGATACCAATAGGCGGCATGGGCTACCCAGGAGCTGGCGCGTCCTGCTTTTGCCTTTCGCAGCGCGAACCAGGCGCCGAAGGCAACGATGATGCCGATAAAGATATGCTGGCTGAGGATCCCCCAGGTGAAGGGGATGAGCATCCCGGCGAACTCGTCGATGGTCCAGAAGCCGATGAGCTCCGGATCGTCGAGCCGACGCGGGATGATATATGGGTCTGCCATGGCGACGCGCCTTCCCGTCCGATGCGTCAGATGACCGCGGTGACGACCGAGGTGACGATCGGAACACCCGTGCCGACGCCGATGCCGACACCGACAGGAACAGCGACCTGTCCGAGCGAGAACCGGCCCGAGGCGAGACCGATGAGGCCGCCTGCAAGGCTGAGGACGGTGATGATCTTGCCGCCCGAGCCTTCGAGGAAATCCGTGAATTTCGTGAGGGCAGGGGTGAAGGTCGTGTCGGCGCCAGCGTAGGCAGCGCTGGCGGCCAGTGCTGCGACCGCAAGCGGTACTGCAATGGTCATGGCCCGCCCGAACTTCGAGGGGTTGTGATCAATGGCGCCGGAACGCCGGGAGAGGGTGAGAGACTGCATATGGAGCTCCATCTGGAGGGGTGAACCCAGCGTTCTTTCGTTCGCTGTGTGTTCCACATGCATCTAGGAAATCGATGTAGGAAAGTCGGATTGACGCTGGGGCTGAAGCGGCGGACGGATATGGACGCATCAATTGGATGGCGTCGGCGATAATACGCAGAAACAGCGGCTTATCTGGTAATCAGCGTCGACGAATTCTGACAGGGGCGGCGGTGATTGTCGGCGACTCGGGCCTAGGAGATGATTCGCCTAGAAACGAGATGTTCTGTAAATGTTCTTTTCATTTTCCTACATGGATCACGCGCGATATGGCTACGACTCAGTTCCTCATCGTTGGAGTTTTTGTCGATGCACCAGCCCGCGCCATTCCGAGG
>JBFXHW010000294.1:0-4089 GCA_050176605.1 Sphingobium sp.
TTACGCGCTCGACCGTGTCAATGCGACGGGGACGCCGCTGGCATTGTCACTGGGCCGCCATGTCAACGACAATATGCTGTCCTTTTACATGGTCACGCCCAGCGGGTTCATGCTGGAATATGGCACGGGCGCTTTCGTGATGGATTGGAGCAACCACAATGTGTTCGAATCCACGAAGGGGAGCCACTGGGGCCATAAGCCGATGATGGCGATACCCACCTGATCCGCCAACGCATAGAATGACATCGAGAAAGTAGAGGGTCATGGAAAACAGTCCCATCCCGATCGGGAAATTCCACACGCTGCGCAACGGCTATCGCGTGCATTATCACGAGGCAGGGGAACGGACGCCGGGCAAGGCCACCGTGGTATTCCTTCACGGCGCAGGCCCCGGCGCCAGTGGGTATAGCAATTTCAAGCATAACCTGCCGGTCTTTGCTGAGGCGGGGTGGCATTGCATCGCGCCCGATTTTTTGGGCTTCGGGTTGACCGACAAGCCTCCGGCGCTTTGTTATAGCTCACTCATTCAGGTGGCGATGCTCAAGGAGCTTTTCGAGGCGCTGGGTATCGAGAAGGTCGTCCCGGTGGGCAATTCGCTCGGCGGCGCAATCTCGCTCGATTATTATATGACCCATCGCGGCGATGTCGAAAAACTGATCCTGATGGCACCGGGCGGATTGCGCGATCCGCGCGAGTGGGTAGGCGAATCCGTGGGTTTGCAGACGATGTGGAAATGGACCTCCAATCGCCCGGTCGACGTGGACGAGGCGAAAAGCAGCTTCTTCGATCTGCTTGCACTGCTGGTGCACGACAAGGCGGACATTACGACGGATGCGGTCGCCGAACGCTTCCCGATCGCCATGGAGCAGCCCATGGTTCTTTATCAGACGCTGACCTGTCCATTCTATCTGCCTAGCCAACTGGCCACGATCAATGTCCCGGTCTTCGGGCTTTGGGGAAAGGCGGATCGCTTCCTGCCCTATGAACAGTTCGAGATCCTCAAGGGCGCGTTGCCCGATGCACGCATCAGCCTGTCGGACGAATGCGGGCACTGGTTCATGATCGAGGAAAAAGAGCGGTTCAACCGTGAATGCCTCGATTTCCTGAAAGGGTGAAGGCGACATGGCTGAACGCACGCTCGATGATTATTCCGCAGACTATCGTCATGTGAAGTTCCACCGTGAGGATGGCATCCTCCAACTCACCCTGCACAGCGATGACGGCCCGGTGGTTTGGGGTGGCGATCCGGGTGAGGAGATGTCCAGATTGTGGCGGCAGGTCGGTGACGATCGCGAAAATCTGGTGATCATCCTGACCGGCACCGGCGAATGGTTCACCGGCCCCGAAGCCGATTGGCGCAACCGCCATTTCAAGGGCGTTCCCAAGCCGAGCGAATGGGATGTCGGCATACGCCGCGGGCGCTTCATGGAAATGGATCTCCTCAACGTCGACGTGCCGATCATCGCCGCCGTCAACGGCCCGGCTTACCGGCATTGCGAACAGGCGCTGCTGTGCGACATCGTGCTCGCCAGCGAGACGGCGCTATTTCAGGATACTGGCCATTATTGGGGCGGCCGGCTGGCGCCGGGAGACGGGATGCATATCGCGCTGACCGCTTTGCTCGGTCTCAATCGCGCGCGTTACATTGTGTTCACCGGGCAGGCGATCTCGGCGCAGGAAGCCAAAACGCTTGGCCTTGTAGGGGAAGTCTTGCCGCAGGCGGAACTGTTGCCCCGCGCATGGGAGCTGGCGCGGGAGATCGCCCGGCAGCCGCCTCTTCTGACGCGTTATACAAAGCAGGTGATGACGCAGCACATCAAGCAGATCATGCAGGCGCATGTAGCGCAGGGCCTTGCCTATGAAGCACTGGCCGACATCGATCGTGCGATGCGGGAAGCCGAACAAGAAGGCTGAGAAATCATTATGACGGGATTGCTGGAGGGCAGGACGGCGTTGGTCACCGGGCTGCCAACGGCGTCGGGCGGGCCATGTGGCTATGCTCGAATCAGTCGCGGCATATCACCGGGCATCCGCTTGTGATTGACGCCGGGCGGATGGCTTACTGATCAAGACCGACATAGCGTCGGCGCGCCGCTTCATCGACGCTGATCAGTTCGATCCAGATCCCGTCCGGGTCGCGTGCATATACGATCGTGCATTTGCCCAGTCCTTCAAGGTCCATGTCGTTGCGCGTGAACTCGGCGATCGTGCCGCCTGCCGCGATTACCGCAGCCTCGGTCGCCGCCAGATCGGTGACATTATAGGCGAGATGGCTGATGAGGCCGGTGCGGCCCATCGGATATTCGCTTTGCTCCGCCGGAGGCGCGTTGACGAATTCGACCAGCTCAAGTGCTCGTCCATCAAGATCGAGAAAGCGTGCCGTAACGCCAAGTGCGCCGCCGTTCGGGCTTGTCGTCGTCAGTTCGCGATAGCCGAGCGCGTCGCAGTAAAAGCGCGTCGAGCGTTCGAGATCCGTTATGCAAAGTGCGGTGATACCGAAGATGGCTTGGGACATTATCGACTCCGAATGGCCCGATGATCGTAACTCCGTCTGGCGAAGAGGGGAAACGGACCGGGCGCCATATGTCTGCCTGTTGGACATTCACGGTGGGTAAGGATTGCCGCCTGCTGTCCCGCTCCATAGCGTGACGCGGTATCGGAAGGCGCAGATCCTGCCATGGGAGAGATGATGAACGGCGAGGCATGGGACAGGGAAACCGATGTTCTCGTCATTGGGTCCGGGGGCGGCGCATTGACCGCCGCGATCGTCGCGATCGATGCCGGTGCCAAGGTTATCGTCATCGAAAAGAGCGACCTCTACGGCGGCACGACAGCGACGTCCGGCGGCGTCGTCTGGATTCCCAACAGCGGTCTCGCCGATCCGGCACTGCATCAGGATTCGGAGGAAGAGGCGCTTACCTACATCGGCGCACTGAGCGAAGGCCTTGTGCCGGAAGATCAGATGCAGGCCTTCGTTGAAAACGCGCCGAGGATGCTCGATTACGTCACCAGCGCAACCGATGTACGCTATACGTCAATCGCCTACACTGATTATCATGCGGAACTGCCGGGCGGCAAGCTGGGCTATCGCAGCCACATGCCGGCGCCGATCGACGGCCGCGCGCTCGGAGCCGACCTTGAGCATCTGCGCCGTAATCATCCTTCGTCGATGCTGTTCGGAAAGATCAGCTGGACCGCCGAAGAAGCGGGGCCGTTGCTCGCGCGATCCAAGGGGTGGCTCCGCATCCTGTTTCGCCTTTTCTCCCGCTATTATCTGGACGTCGGCCAGCGGCTTCGCTCACCGCGCGATCGTTTTCTGGTCGGCGGCAATGCGTTGATCGCCCGCCTCAAACTGTCGCTCGACAAGCGCGGCGTGACGATCGAACGGAATACCAGCCTGATCGAACTGATCCGCGAGGGCGACCGCATCATGGGCGCAGTCGTGGAGACTGGCGGCAAACGGTTCAGGGTCCGGGCCGTGAAAGGCGTCATCCTTGGCGCGGGTGGATTCGAACGCAACGCCAAACTGCGCGCGGCGCATCTGGAGCGTTCAACGAATCCGGACTGGAGTGGCGGGCAGCCGAACAATACCGGCGATGCACTGATGGCGGCGCTGGCGGTCGGGGGTAAGGCGATCCGGCTGAACTCCGCGTGGTGGGCGCCAACGATCCGCGTGCCTGGCCGCGAAAGCGCCTGGCCGCTCTTTTTCGAACGCTCGCTGCCGGGTTGCATCATCGTCAACGCGGTGGGCCGCCGTTATGTGAACGAAGCTGCATCCTACCATGTCGTCGGTCGGCAAATGATGGAGCGTAACCTGCCGGAAGCGCCGACCAGTCCATCCTGGATCCTGTTCGATGCACGTTTTCACTGGCGTTACCCGATGGGGCCGTTGATGCCGATGATCCCTGTTTGGATGCATGCACCCGAGGTGCGCGAAATCCTTGTGAAAACGCGCTCATGGGACGAGATGGCTGACAAGCTCGGGATCGATCGGGATGTGCTGCACGCCACGATCAGTCGCTTCAACAGCAACGCCTCTCGCGGCGAAGACCCTGATTTCGAGCGCGGCTATAACGCATACGATCGTTA
>JBFXHW010000295.1:0-4057 GCA_050176605.1 Sphingobium sp.
ATAGGGGCAGGTCGTTTTGACCTCAGGGGCCCGGTCGGGAGCAGAAAAATTCATGCCCAGTTCCGTTTCACCTCGCGAAAAGCGCACATGAAAAAGCCGCCAGATCCTGCCTTTTGAGGTCAGGACCGGCGGCGTCATTGCCACGCAATTTCCAGCTGTTGCCGGGACGATATTCCCACCCTTGGGAGTCGCCCCTTATCGAAGCCGGAATATCGCATGAGCGGGGGATTCGGACAAGCGCTTTTTGCAATGCAGCAAGGGATGAAAGTGCGCGGGGCATCTTCCTACCAGCTCTTGTAGGGCAGGAACTTGCCGCTCATCGTCACCTCTATCCGGTCGCCCTTTTCGTTCGGAATTTTTTCGACGGTCATTTCGAAATCGATTGCGCTCATGATGCCGTCGCCGCCTTTTTCCTGGATCAATTCCTTGAGCGTCGAGCCATAGACGCCGACGATTTCGTAGAAGCGGTAAACGCACGGATCTGTCGGAACCGATTGCGCGAACATCTTGGTGGGATATTCCGCCAGCACGACCGCCGCCTCCTGAGGCAGGCCCAGCGCAGAGACCAGCTTGTCCGCCTTGTCGCGGGGCAGGCTGTTCATGCCAAGCGCGGCGGACGTCACGAAGACCTCGCCAAGCCCCACCGCTTCCGCGATTGCGGCCCAGCTCATCCCTGACGAGCGCTTGGCGCTGTAGATCATCTCGGTGACGTCTGCCTTGGTCATCATTGTTTCGTCTCCTGTCCGTGGTTGGTTGAGGGAAGCCCCAGATCGGGCCGGGTGAGAAGCGAAATGGCGAGCGCCAGCCCAAGCAGCAGGGCGATTGCCCGCCACAGATCGGCGGAGCCTCGTTTGATGAGCGGGACGGGCTCGGGTCGCGCCAGCGCGCGATTGGGGTGGGAGAGGTCGAAGATGAATTCGCTCAGCTCGTCATAACGTTTGTCCGGATCGATCGAAACGGCCCGGGCCAGCGCGGCGTCCATCCAGTCCGGCACGGCGGCATTTCGGGCGGAGGAGGGCGTGTAACGGAGGCGGCGCTGCGCGGCCGGGGTGCGCGCGGCGGCAACGCGCGGCCCATAGGGAAACTCGCCCGTCAGCATCTGATAGGCGATGACCCCCAGCGAGAAGAGGTCGCTCCGCGCGCTCGCTGGTTCGCCGAGATAGACCTCGGGCGCGCTATATTGCATGGTCCCGGCGAAGGCCGCGTCCTCGTTTTCCGAGGGCGCGATCTCCTCGACGCCCGCGACTTCGACCGAGCCGAAATCGATGATCTTTACCGTTCCGTCCCGATCGATGAGGATGTTCTTCGGGCGTAGGTCGCGATGCGTCATCTGGCGCCGATGGAGCGCGAGCAGACCGGCGGCGATCTGGCGCACGATGTCGCGAACGGCGGGAAGCTCCGGCTCGGGATTGTCCGCCATCCATTCGTCGAGCGTCTGGCCCTCGACATAGCGGGAAACGGAATAGAGATAGCGCCGCGCGCGCTTTTGCGGCGGAGCACCCAGCACATTCTGATGCGATATGCGTCGCATCACCCAGTCTTCAAGCATCAGGGCGGATATCTCCGCTTCGTCCTGCGCATGTTCGGTGGAGGGAACTTTCAGGGCGACGCGGGTTCCATCAGCGACGTCGCGCGCCAGGAACACATGGCTGCGGCTGCCGCCGTGGATCTGGCGAATGATCTCGTAGCCGTCGAATGCGTCCCCGGCCTTTAGCTCGGGCGTCGGCTTGAGGCTCAATTCCTGCCCGATGAGATCGTCGATCCGCCCGGCCGGAAGGCTTTCTATACGCGCGATCTGCACGGTGAGATTGTCGTTGCTCCCCCGCTCCAGCGCGAGGTCCGCGAGCGCGCTGGCGGCGTCATCGAGCGTGATACTGTTCCGGATGGTCGCGACCGTTTCCGCAGGAGACACATGTTCGTGCACGCCGTCGGTCATCATGAGAAGGAGATCGCCGGTCTGCAGGCCGATCGCGCTGTAGTCGATCTCGACCGTGCGATTGACACCCAGCGCCCTGCCCAGATAGGTCTGGCCGCCGCCTAGCGCGATGCGATGAAGTTCGTTGAGCGGCTCGAAACCGCCATTGGAAATGCGCGCTATCCGTGCGTCCCCGACGTGGAAGATGTGCGCCACGCGGGATTTGAGGACAATGGCGGAGAAGGTGCAGATCAGCGCCTCGGCCTCCCGGTCCTTGCCTTCTTCGCGTGGCCGATGTCTGGCGTTCTGCGCGTGCATCCAGCTGTTCGTGGCGGCGATCACCCGCTCGCCCGCGTTGCGCGCGCTCCAGCTGTCGGGCGTGCAATAATAGTCGGTCAGAAAGCTTTTCACTGCCGTTTCGGCGGCGGTTGCGCCCAGCCTGCTGGTGCTGATCCCGTCCGCCAGGCACAGGGCGATGCCCTGGCTCGCCAGCGTCCCGCCCTTCGGTGTAACCGAACCATGGAAATCCTGGTTTTCGGGCTTTCGCCCGGCCGTCGAATAATGACCGAGAGAAATCGCGAGATGATCGGACATGGGTGAACGGAGGCGATCCAGTCCTTCGTCCCGGATCGCCTCCATCGTCATCATGTCAGGCCGCCAGCTTGACCGAAGAAACCGCGCGCTTCGGCGAGGTCTTGGCGTGCGTGACATAGAGCATCAGACCAGTGAAGCTGAGGCCGCCAACCAGATTGCCGAGCACGGTCGGGATCTCGTTCCAGATGAAATAGTCGCTGATGGTGAAAGCGCCGCCCATCATGAGCGCGGTCGGAAACAGGAACATGTTCACGATCGAATGCTCGAACACCATGTAGAAGAACAACATGATCGGCATCCACATCGCGAGCACCTTGCCCGAAACGCTGGTGGATATTTGCGCGCCGACGACGCCGGTCGACACCATCCAGTTGCAAAGCATGCCGCGCACGAAAATGGTCATCCAGCCCGCCAGACCATATTGCTCGTAACCCAGCGTTCGCGAGACGCCGATCCCGGCCATCTTCGCGCCCACTTCCATGGGTTCGGTCGAAAAGCCGTAGGTCCAGTATATCGCCATCATCACGGCTGTAGTCAGCGCGCCAGCGAAGTTGCCGATGAATACGAGGCCCCAGTTGCGGGCGACGCCTTTCCAGTCACAGCCGGGCCGCTTGTCCCACACAGCAAGCGGACAAAGCACGAAAACGCCGGTCAGCAGGTCGTAGCCGAGCAGGTAGAGCATGCAGAAGCCCACCGGGAACAGGACAGCGCCGGCAAGCGGCTGGCCCGTCTGTACATTGATCGTGACAGCAAATGCCGCCGCAAGCGCCAACGTGGCTCCCGCCATATAGGCGCGGACAAGCGTGTCCTTCGTGGACATCAGTATTTTCGACTCACCAGCATCGATGAGTTTCGTCACAAATTCCGATGGTGCTAGATAAGACATTGTATGATCCCCTGTTCGATTGAGTTTGGCTTCGTGTTCCTCGTTCTTGTTATGGATATGGTCCTGCGGTGGTTTCAGGCGGCGCTCGCAAGCGCCTCCCGGCGGCCGATGAGAATGCGTCCGCCGTCGATCTTCACCGGTATGGTAGGCACGCAGCCGGTGTCGTCGCCCAGCGCCTCGCCGGAGATCAGGCTGATCCGCCAGTTGTGCAGCGGGCAGGTGACCGAGGTGTCGTGGACGATCCCCTGACTGAGCGGGCCTTGCTTGTGAGGGCACTTGTTGACGAGGGCATAGACGTCGCCGTTGGCGCAGCGAAAGATCGCGATCTCCTCGCCGCCCTGCACAGGCAGGGTGCGCGCGCCCAGCGCCGGAAGCTGTTCCACCGGACCGACGTCCAGCCAGGTTGCTGAGTGCGGCATCGATTAACCTCCCACGACCGCGAAGGGCCGGATTTCGGCCAGATGCTGATGAAGATGCGCTTCCTTGCCGGAAGCGCGCTCGGCCCATGGGTCTTTCTGGAGGAAGGTCTGAGCGTGAAGAAATCGCTCATAAAGGCGGCGGCGGCCGACATCGTCGGCGACTACACGGCTCTTCACATAAACCAGGCCGACACGCTCCACCCAAGGGGCGGTGCGGTCCAGATACCGCGCTTCCTCGCGGTA
>JBFXHW010000296.1:0-4047 GCA_050176605.1 Sphingobium sp.
CGCCTCGATGATGCGCCTCAATCCGTTCGAGCGGCTGGTTTATGATTTCAAGAACCATCATCCGCGCCCGGATGCGCTGGGCCGCCGGACAATGCTGCGGCAGTTCGGATCGACGATCGTCGCCGGCTCGCTGCCCATGTCGCTCGCATTGAATATACTATGTCTGATCATGCCGGTGCCGGGGTGGGCGATAGCGGGTGTGCTCAGCCTTCTGGTCGGCGGTACGTTCGCGCAATATTTTCACGGCACGCTCCACCGGGCGGACAACCCGTGGATCGTAAACGCCATGCGCAAGACCGGTCTGCTGATGACCCCGCAGGCCCATCAGTTGCACCACGATACGCTGCGGCGCGACTTCGCCACCAACAGCGGCTGGAGCAATGCGTTGCTCAATCCTGTATTCCGTTTCGCCCACGCGCGCGGCTGGCTTACCGACGCGGGGCTGGAACCGCAGGGCTGAGCGCCGCCAATTCTACCAGACGCCGAATCCGTAAAAGGCGTTTATTCCGCGATAATAGTCCTGATCGAACTCGGGGCGATTGTCCGCCGCATAGCTTGGCGCGCCGAGCAGCGTTTCGCGATCCAGATCGACGACATATCCGTGCTTGTCCGGATCATAATCGAGTTTCTCCCAGGGAAGCGGGTAATGTTCGCTGCCGATGCCGAACAGGCCGCCGAACGACATGATCGCATATTCGACCTGACCGCTCATCTTGTTGATCATAAGCGAACTGACCGTACCCAGCCGGTCGCCTCCGCTATTATAGACAGCGGTACCTTCCACCCGATCCGACGAGATGAGCAGATGCGCCTCTGTCGGCTTTGTCTCTGTTTCCGTCATGATGCTCTCCTTGCGTCAATGTCCGTTGTAAGGCCAACGGAGTCGCAAGGCGGATGTTCCCACCTGTGGCCATGCCTGTCATTGATACGGCGCAACGAACGGGGTCGGCCGGTCAGGCACCCACAAAGGCGACAAGTCCGCGTTCTTCGCGCGTCAGCCATTTCGTCCGCCGCGGCAGCTTCCCGAGGCTGCGCTTCACCTCTTCAGGATCCTGCCCGCACCAGTCGAACAGCCGTGGATGGACGTAGCTCTTGCGCGCAATGGCAGGCGTGTTGCCAAGCGCATCGCAAACGGGCGCAAGCATCTGCTTGATCGAGACAGGCGAATCCGCTTCCACCAGCTGGCTGAAGGCGATTACCGACGCACCGAAGGTGCGGAAATGCTTCGCTGTGAAGTCCGTGCCCATCGCATCGCGGATATAGGCGTTGACGTCGCCGGAACTGACGGCGTGGACCGCGCCGTCATCGTCGACATACTGGAACAGCCGCTGGCCCGGCAGGTCCGACATGTCGCGCATGAAACGGTACAGCCCCTTGTCCTCTACCAACAGATCCTGTTCCTTTCCCGATTTCGCCCTGAACCGCAGGTGGAGTTTGCCCGATACCACCCGGGCGTGACGCCGCAACAGGGTGGACGCGCCAAAGCTCCCGTTCGTGCGCGCATAATGGCTGTTGCCGATGCGGAGCTTTCCTTCGTCGAGCAGCCTCACGACGGCGGCCAGCGCGCGGTCGCGATGAGGGCTGCGCTTTCTCAGGTCGCGCGCGACCCGCTTTCTCATCGCTGGCAGGGCGAGACCGAACTGTGCACAGCGATCGAACTTGTCGGCGTCGCGTTCCGCGCGATAATCGGGATGATAGCGATACTGCTTGCGTCCGCGCTCGTCATAGCCTGTCGCGAGGATATGGCCGTCCGGCTCCATGCAATACCAGCAATCGCTATAGGCAGGCGGCAGCCCGACCGATTTGAGCCTGCCCAGCAGCGCGGGATCGGCAATGCTGCTTCCGTCCGGATAATGATAGGAAAATCCCTTGCCGCGCCGGATGCGGCTGATTCCGGGATCACAATCGTGAACGAAACGAAGCGCAGCGCCTGCGCGGGAAACGGTTGCCACTTGGCCTCCGGAAAACGGGTAGCGGGAGAAGGATCAACGCCCCTGTCGATTGCCGGTTCCGGCAACGATCAGGCGTCGATCATGTCCTCGTCGATCGTGGCAGCATTGTCCTGGATGAAGGCGAACCGATGCGCTGGGTTGCTGCCCATCAGCCGGTCGACCAGATCCTTGACACCGGCCTGCTCCTCATATTCCTGCGGCAGGGTGATGCGGATGAGCCCGCGCGTCTTCGGGTCCATCGTCGTTTCGCGAAGCTGGCCGGGGTTCATCTCGCCCAGCCCCTTGAAGCGCGAGACATCGACCTTCTTGTTCTTCAGCTCGCCGGCGAGGATTTCGTCCTTGTGCGCGTCGTCCCGCGCATATACGCTCTTGCCGCCGGCCGTAAGCCGATAGAGCGGCGGCTGGGCGAGGTAGAGATGCCCGCGCTTCACCAGCTCCGGCATTTCCTGAAAGAAAAAGGTCATCAGCAGCGTGGCGATATGCGCGCCGTCGACATCGGCGTCGGTCATGATGACCACGCGCTCGTAACGCAGATTGTCCGGGTTGCAGTCCTTGCGCGTGCCGCAACCGAGCGCCTGGCTGAGGTCGGCAATCTCCTGATTGGCGAAGATCTTCTGCGCGGTCGCCGACGCGACGTTCAGGATCTTGCCGCGTATCGGCAGGATAGCCTGCGTCTTTCTGTCGCGCGCCTGCTTGGCGGAGCCACCGGCGCTGTCGCCCTCGACGATGAAGATTTCGGTCCCCGCCGGATCGTCCGCGCTGCAATCGGTCAGCTTGCCGGGCAGGCGCAGCTTGCGGCCGGATGTCGCCGTCTTGCGCTTGATCTCCTTTTCGGCGCGGCGCGCAAGGCGCTCGTCCATCCGGTCGATCACATAGGACAGCAGCGCCTTCCCGCGATCCATATTGTCGGCGAGGAAATGGTCGAAATGGTCGCGCACCGCCTTTTCGACGAGGCCCGATGCCTCCGGGCTGGTGAGGCGGTCCTTGGTCTGGCTCTGGAACTGCGGATCGCGGATGAAGACGGAGAGCATCAGCTCGCATCCGGTCATCACGTCCTCGGCGGTGATGTCCTTCGCCTTCTTCACGCCAGCCAGTTCGGCAAAGGCGCGGATGCCCTTGACCAGCGCAGCGCGCAGCCCCGCCTCGTGCGTGCCGCCATCGGGCGTCGGGATGGTGTTGCAATACCAGCTATAGCTGCCATCGGACCAGAGCGGCCAGGCGATCGCCCATTCGGCGCGGCCGGTGGCACCGGCGAACTCCTGCGTTCCCGTGAAGAAATCCTTCGTCGCGCATTGCCGCTCGCCCACCTGTTCTTTCAAATGGTCGGCAAGGCCGCCGGGGAACTGGAACACAGCTTCGGCAGGCGTATCGTCGATGATGAGAGAAGGATCGCAGCGCCAGCGTATCTCCACGCCCGCGAACAGATAGGCCTTCGACCGGGCTAGCCTGTAGAGCCGCGTAGGCTTGAAATGAAGCGCACCGAAAATCTCAGTGTCCGGCGTGAAGGAAACGGCCGTGCCGCGCCGGTTGGGCGCCGCGCCGATCTTTTCCAGCGGTCCGGTCGGATATCCCTTGCTGAAGCCCTGCCGGTACAGTTCCCGGTTGCGCGCGACCTCGATCTGCGTGTCGACCGAAAGGGCGTTCACCACCGAGACGCCGACGCCGTGCAGGCCGCCGCTGGTTGCATAGGCCTTGTCGCTGAACTTGCCGCCCGAATGCAGCATGGTCATGATGACTTCGAGCGCGGACTTGTCCGGGAACTTGGGGTGCGGATCGACCGGCATGCCGCGCCCGTTGTCGGTGATGGTCAGGCGATTGCCGGCCTCCAGCAACACCTCGATCCGCGTCGCATGGCCCGCGACCGCTTCGTCCATCGCATTGTCGAGCACTTCGGAGGCGAGATGGTGCAGCGCGCGCTCGTCCGTGCCGCCGATATACATGCCCGGGCGGCGGCGGACAGGCTCCAGCCCCTCCAGCACCTCGATCGACGAGGCGTCGTAATTTCCGGAGGATGTGGAGGGCGCGGAGCCGAACAGGTCGTCTGACATGCAATCGCTATAGGGCTTGCGGAGTCAGGCGCGCAAGGGGTGCTCTC
>JBFXHW010000297.1:0-4029 GCA_050176605.1 Sphingobium sp.
CAGGGATTTCTGCGCTCGCCGGCGGTTACGAGCGGGGATTTGGCGAAACTGGTGAGTGCATAGCTCGACGCCTCAGTTACGGCAGGCGTAATAGTCGCCCTCCCGACACGCGGCCACGGCCCGGCGCCAGGCCGCCATTTCCCACTCATATTGGGAACGGCTGCGCTCGTAATCGGCCAAGGCATAATCATGATCGCGGGATATCGCCGCGTTTCGCTGGTTATGATCGGCAAACATGCGCGCATCGCGCTTTTTGACCTTGGCCAGCTCTGCAAGATTGAGTTGCCGGGTCAGCTCACGGTCCCGCGCGCGCGCGGCGGCCGTTCGCATGTCGGGATCATTGGGATCGTCCGCCCACGACGCGGCCGGAACGGCTGCAGCAGCGATGGACAGACAGAAAAATATCGCGCTTTTCATGGATTAACCCCTCCCGCGTTCCGAAGGTATCAGCGGGTGGGGTGTTGCGACAAACGCTTTGCGACGAAGTCACATCGTTCGTCGCATTCCTTGTGCTTCTGGGCGCACTCAGCCTGCCACCTTCGCAAGGCCGGTCGACAGTTGAAGCCCGGCGTGGAGGCGCGCTGCGCCATCCTTCCATGCCCGCGCGATGACCAGCTTGTTGTCGGGACGGAGTTTCGCCGTACCCTGCAGTCGCTGGACATAGTCGATCAGACCAGCCGGATTTGCGAAAGTGTCATTGTGGAAGCTGACGAGCGCGCCCTTGGCGCCCACGTCGAGCCGCGATATCCCCGCCTTCACGCAATTCTGTTTGATCCGGATCAGCGTGAGCAGGTTCTGCGTCGATTGTGGCAGCTTGCCGAAACGGTCGATCAGTTCCGCCGCGAAGGCTTCGATCGCATGTCCTTCCTCCAGATCGTTGAGGCGGCGATAGAGACCCATGCGCAGATCGAGATCGGGCACATAGTCCTCCGGGATTTGTACCGGGGCGTCGATCGTGATTTGCGGCGAAAAGGCGTCGCGCGGCACGAAATCGGTCGATCCGCCGGACTTTGCCTCCAGGATCGCATCCTCAAGCATCGACTGGTAAAGCTCGAAGCCGACCTCCTTGATATGACCGGACTGCTCATCGCCGACGAGATTGCCAGCGCCGCGAATGTCGAGATCATGGCTGGCAAGCTGGAAGCCGGCACCCAGCGTATCGAGATCGGAAAGCACCTTCAGCCGCTTTCCAGCCGTTTCGGTAATGATCCGGTCAGCCGGTGTCGTGAAATAGGCATAGGCGCGGGTTTTCGCGCGCCCTACGCGTCCGCGGAGCTGATAGAGCTGAGCGAGGCCGAAACGGTCGGCGCGGTGGATGATCAGCGTGTTTGCGCTGGGAATGTCGAGGCCGCTCTCGACGATGGTGGTCGAGAGCAGGACGTCATATTTGCGATCGTAGAATGCGGACATGCGCTCCTCGACCTCGCCCGCCGCCATCTGGCCATGAGCGACGACGGGTTTCACCTCGGGCACTTGTTCGCGAAGGAACTCCTCAATGTCGGGAATGTCCGATATGCGCGGCACGACGAAGAAGCTCTGACCGCCGCGATGATGCTCGCGCAGCAGCGCCTCGCGGATGACGACGCCATCCCACGGCATGACATAGGTACGCACGGCGAGCCGGTCGACCGGTGGCGTCTGAATGACGGAGAGTTCGCGAAGGCCGGACATTGCCATCTGCAGCGTGCGCGGAATGGGCGTCGCGGTCAGCGTCAGCACATGAACGTCGCTCTTGAGTTGTTTCAGCCGCTCCTTGTGGACGACGCCGAACCGTTGTTCTTCATCGACAATGACGAGGCCCAACCGCTTGAATTCGATGCCTTTCGCCAGCAGGGCGTGGGTACCGATGACGATGTCGATCTTGCCCGCCGCCAATCCTTCCTTCGTGGCCCTGGTCTCGGCGGCGGGAACGAGTCGGGAAAGGTGGCCGATATCGAGCGGGAAGCCGGAGAAGCGCTCGACGAAATTGCGGTGATGCTGTCGCGCCAGCAGGGTGGTGGGGCAGATGAGCGCCACCTGCATCCCCGCCATGGCGGCAACGAAGGCCGCGCGAAGCGCCACCTCGGTTTTTCCGAAGCCGACATCGCCGCAGACAAGCCGGTCCATTGGGCGCCCCTGCGCCAGATCCTCGATCACGTCGGATATCGCGCGATCCTGATCCTCGGTCTCGTCATAAGGAAAGCGGTCGACAAAGGCCGGATATCCGCCGCCGTCCGGTTCCGCCACTGGAGCGGGACGCAGGGCGCGCGCGGCTGCGACCTTCAGCAGGTCTCCGGCGATCTCGCGGATACGCTCCTTCATCCGCGCCTTGCGCCGCTGCCATGCCTCGCCGCCCAGCCGGTCCAGTGCCACGCCATCGTTTTCCGCGCCGTACCGGGAAAGCACGTCGAGATTCTCGACCGGCACATAGAGCTTGTCGCCGCCCGCATATTCCAGCGCGACGCAATCGTGCGGCGCATTGCCGACCGGGATGGACGTCAGGCCTTCATAGCGGCCGATGCCGTGATCGGCATGAACCACAAGGTCGCCGGGCGAGAGGGTAGCCAGTTCGGCGAGAAAGGCGTCGGCGCTCTTCTTGCGTTTGGCGCGGCGGACGAGACGGTCGCCGAGCATGTCCTGCTCGGTGATCAGCGTCACGTCATCGGTCGAAAAACCATGATCGAGAGGAAGCACGACCAGCGCGGTCGAGCCCTTTGAGGCGAGGCCCAATGCCTCCTGCCACCCGTGGGCCTGCGTCAGCGCGCCAGCCTTGTGATCCTCCAGCAGCCCCGAAAGGCGTTCGCGCGCGCCGACCGAATAGCTGGCGATCACGATCTTGCGGCTTTGTCCGTTTTCCTTGGCCTTCCGCTGATTGGCGATATGGATGGCCACGGCGTCATAGACGTTGGCGCCCTGCGTCCGTTCCGGCGCGAAATCGCGCGCGGCATCCACACCGAAGTCCAGTACCGTCGCGCTTTCCGGTTCATGGAAGGGGGAAATGATGTGGACGGGGTGAGCGGCGACCGTCGCTTCCCATTCCTGCGGATCCAGATAGAGCTGGTGCGGTTCGAGCGGGCGATAGCTGCCGGGATCGCTTCCCTGTGCCGTCACGCGGTTCTGATGATAGTCGGCAATCGCCTCGAACCGTGTCTGGATCGCACCGGTGACGCCGCTGTCGCGTACGATCAGCGCGTCGCCCAGATGCTCTGCTACCGGCACCAGCCGTTCTTCGAACAGCGGCAGCCAATGCTCCATGCCCGCCAGCCGTCTGCCCTCGCTGATCGCCTGATATAGCGGGTCGCCGGTTGCTGTTGCGCCGAACAGCTCGCGATAGCCGGAGCGGAAGCGCTTGATCGTTTCCTGATCGAGCAGCGCCTCGGACGCGGGGAGGAGGGTGAAGCTCTTCACGTCACCTGTTGATCGCTGCGTATTCGGATCGAATCTGCGCAGCGTCTCGATCTCGTCGCCGAAGAAATCCAGTCGCAGCGGCTCGGGCGATCCGCCTGGAAAAAGGTCTACGATGCCGCCGCGCACCGCATATTCGCCTGCATCATGCACGGTGTCGGTTCGGCTGTATCCGTTTGCTGTCAGCAGCGCGGCCAGCCGGTCGATGGCGACGCGTTCGCCCGGTGCCAGTCGCGCGACCATCTGGCGCACGCGAAAGGGGGTAAGGGTCCGCTGGGTGACGGCGGCGGCGGTCGTAACGACGAGTTGCGGGCCGTTCGCCGGTGACTGCAACGCGTGCAGCCCCGCCAGTCGCTGCGACGCGGATCGCAGCGATGGCGACGCGCGGTCATAGGGAAGGCAATCCCATGCCGGAATCGGTATGATTTCCAGTTCCGGGGCAAACCAGCCTGCCGTATCGGCGACTGCCTGCATGGCCTGCTCGTCCGGCGCGACATAGGCGATCCGCCGGGCGGCATAGCCGCCCGCAGCCGCGCGCGCCAGATCGGCGAGCAGCAGCGGCAGGAAACCGGACGGTACACCCGATAGCGTCAACGGTTCGCGCGCCGAGAGGATGCGGAAAAGATCGGTCATGGCAGGGCTATC
>JBFXHW010000298.1:0-4024 GCA_050176605.1 Sphingobium sp.
TGCCGAATGGGCATGGTTCCAACAGATCCTCGCGTTCGGATGGGAATGTCTTCCGCTTGGATTGCCGGACAACAACGATCCCCGCGGCCTGTCGGCCATGCGGATCAATATTACCCCGGATACCCCGCACCTGCTGCGTCAATCCGGCATCTTCGCGCAGATCCATCTGATGGATCTTGATCGCGCCGTGGCATGAAATCCGGGAGACATCGCATGGCTACCAAACTGCTGCCTGCATCTGAGATCGAGGCCCACGGGTCAATTTACGAAACACTGATGCGCGAAGGCTTCTGCGTGATTCAAGACATCATGCCGCCCACTATTGTCCATGTGCTGGCGAGTGACCTGGCTCCGCACTTCGAGGCAACGCCATTTTGCGAAGGTGGCTTCTACGGCAGCCGTACCAAGAGGTTCGGCGGTCTGCTCAAACGATCGAACCATGCGCCGGCGTTCATCCAGCATCCTCAGATCTTGGCGATCGCGCAAGCTGTGCTCGGCCCTTGGTGCGACACCATACAGCTCAATCTCGCTCAAGCTCTCGAACTGCATCCCGGCGCGCTGCCGCAATTTCCCCATCGCGATCAGGATATGTGGCGGGGCCAAACTGGCGAGGTCGAATATCTCCTCAACGTGATGTGGCCGTTTACCGAATATCGGCATGACAATGGCACGACCCTGATCTGGCCGCGCAGCCACGCCGCAAATGCACTTACACCAGAACCTCCCGAGGATCCGGTGGCCGTGGAATGCAGTCCAGGATCTGCGATCATCTTCCTCGGCTCGACCCTTCATGGTGCTGGCGGCAACCAGTCACCGGGTGTGCGTCAAGGCATGATCGTTAGCTATTGCCTCGGATGGCTGAAACCATATGAAAATCAGTGGTTGGTCTATCCACCCGAGGTAGCACGGACGTTCTCTCCAGATTTGGCAGCTTTGGTCGGATACCAGCAACACCGGCCCAATTTGGGGAACTACGAAGGGCGATGCCCATCTCTTCTGGTCGGCAAGGAACGCTCCGAGCATCTCGGCGCGATAGATGCCTTACGTCCAGATCAAACGGCAGCACTTGAGGAATTCCTTGAAGGGCAACGCCAGTTCCTCGCCGCATCGAGCGAAGAATGATTCCAGCGCGCTCCCCCCTTGTGGGGGGATTGCCCGAAAACGCCGGGCCGGGTTCAAAAGAGAGGTGATTTTCAACGGAGAGTGGTCGGAGCATTTTTAATGCAGCGACGCTGAAAAGCGGAGAAGTCAGATGCAGCGCCTGCGCCTTGCCCTTGCCGTGCCGATCGTGGCGATGTCCGCCGAGGCGGCTCCTGCGTCCGCCAACAATCTGGGCTGCCAGGTTTTGCTTTGCCTCTCGAACCCGGGCGGTGCGACCCAGTACCCCGCCTGCGTGCCGCCTATGGTGAAGCTCTGGGAGCGTCTGGCATTGGGCGGTTCATTCCCCGGCTGCTCCGGCGGCGGCGTTGCGAAGACCAAGGTCTATGATCGAGATTCCGCTTCGCGGCGCCGGGTGGTGATGACGTTCACCAACGGGCGGCAGCAATCCTATTCGCTTGCGAATATCGAAAGCTTGCCAGCGTCTCCCAGCGAACAAGGGACCACACCACAGTGATCCTCGAGCTCGCAACCGTGGTCGGACTGGCGCAGCAATGCGCACCATCGGTTGCGGTCGAAACGCTTGTGTCGGTCGTCCACACCGAGAGTCATTTCAACCCCTATGCCATCGGCGTGAATGCGAAGGGCGTTGCCGCACCCAATCCCAGCGATCGGGTGTCGGCCGCCGCAGCCGCGCGATCGCTCATTGCCCGCGGTTACAACATCGATCTTGGCCTGGGGCAAATCAACAGCGCAAATCTGAGGTGGCTTGGCCTGTCGGTCGATGACGCTTTCGATCCCTGCCGTAATCTCGCCGCAGCCGCACGCGTGCTGGCTTCTAACTATCTGAACGTTGTGCGCTCCAGCCCTTCTACAGAGGTGGCCATCGCGACCGCCATGTCGATGTACAATACGGGCAGTCGTTCGCGCGGGTTCGGAAATGGCTACGTCGGCCGCGTCTATGCGTCGTCGAGTGTCGTCGTGCCGGCGATCAGGCGCCAAGCGATCCCAGAACCCGCCGCTTTGCCCGCGCCAGTGAAGCCGGAACCCACAGTCGCGCAGCCTTCGGCGGAGGTTCGCTCGCCGCGCGTCCAAGAGGCATGGGACACCACTGCGGGGGCGCAGACGGCATCATTGATGGTCTTTGGGGGAGCATCCAACAGTTCACCGAAAGGACAATCCGAATGACTGCCTTAGCGACCAATTCCAAGATATGGTTGACGCCGCGCCGGCGCTCTTTCGTGCAGTATATGGCGCTGTTTGTCGCGCTCATTGCGGTGTCGCTCCTGCTCACCGATCCGGCCCATGCTCAAGCGGCCGACGGCGTCACCTCGATGGCCGAGAACATCAAGACCTGGCTGACCGGTACTTTTGCGAAAACGATCGCAGTGATCGCCGTCGTCATCGTGGGTTTCATGTTCTTCACCGGGCGGGCAAGCTTGGGGCTCCTGGTCACCGTCATCGTCGGCATCTTCATCGTGTTCAGCGCACAGTGGATCGTCGATACCATCACTGGCGGCGCGTGAGTGCGCTGTGATGGACGATGAAAAGCTTAGGGAAGAAACGCTCTTCCTGGCCGTTACCCGGCCGACAATGTGGCTGGGTGTTCCGATCGAAGCGTCGCTACCGATCGCGCTGGCGGCGTGCCTGACACTAATCATCACCGGCAACCCGCTTTACGCCTTCGCCCTAGCCGGAGCATTTCTGGCCATAGCCCGGCTGATCGTGCGGCACGACGCGAACGCCTTCCGCCTCCTGTGGCTCTGGACAATGACAAAGGCACGCTGCCGCAACCGGGGATGGTGGGGCGGTAGCTCCTACTCGCCCCTGCCGATCGATGGGGCGAAACGCCGGGGCTTTGCGCATGGCTAGCCGGGCCAACTCATTGGGCGGCGCTGCCGCCCGGACGCCGTGGCGGATCCTCAAGAACGAGGCCGACCCCGCGCGCTATCTCCCCTATGCGCGCCATATCGACGATAACGTCATCGCGCTCGACGGGCGCGACCTCATGATGATGTTCAAGCTCGACGGCCTTGCATTCGAGACCGCCGACCCAATCCATCTCAACGACTGGCACGAAAAGCTCAACGGCACGCTGCGCAACATCGCCGACGACCGTCTGGCGATCTGGACGCATATCGTCCGCAGGCCGATCACGGACTATCCCGAAGGCGAGTTTCGCTCGGCCTTTGCGGCCGATCTCGACGCAAAATACCGCGCGCGGGTGACCGCCAAGCGCATGTTCGTGAACGAGCTCTACCTGACGCTGATCATGCGCCCGTCCGTGGGATCGGCTGATCGTACCGGCGTGCTGCTTCGCCGTCTGGCATCGGCGCGCAAGGAGGGAGCCGAAGTCGACGAGGACGAGCTTGCGCGCTTCGAGGACAAGGCGCGTGACATCGAGAAGCTCCTCGCACGCTGCCGGCCCCGACGCCTCCACCTGTACGAGCATAATGGCCTGATGTTCTCACAGCCGCTCGAAGTGCTCGAACTGGTGATGATGGGCCGCGCCGGCCGGGTGCCGCTGGTCCGCGGCCATCTCGGTTCCGCCATCTATGGGGAACGGGTGATCTTCGGCCGCGAGACAGTCGAGGTGCGGGCGCACGACGCGAGCCGGTTCGTCGGCCTGTTCGGCATCCGTGAATATCCGGCGATGACGCGGCCCGGCCAAATGAACGCGCTCCTCAGCCAGGATTTTGCGTTCGTTGTAACCCAGTCTTTTGCATTCATGGGTAAGGCGCGGGCCTCCGAGCGTTTGCGCCGTCGCCAGAATCAGATGGCCTCGACCGAGGATGCCGCTGCAAGCCAGGCGCTTGAGCTGGCCGACGCGGCCGACGATCTGCAGAGCAATCGCTTCGTCCTGGGCGAGCATCATTTCTCGCTCGCGGTTTTCGGTGAAAACCAGAAGCGCCTGGCCGACAATCTC
>JBFXHW010000299.1:0-4014 GCA_050176605.1 Sphingobium sp.
TGCTGGGTTCACCACTCGCGCCAACGTCGAGACCGAAGCCAAGCTGCTGCGGATCGAAGCCGAGGGGCGCGGCACCTTTTCTCCGATTACCACACCGCTTGCCGCCGCCAAGGCCGTCGCCAGTGCCGCAGCGCAAGGCGAACGCAAAGGCATTGGCTGGAATGCCGACCAGCGCACAGCAACCGAGCAGTTATTGACCAGCCGGAACCGCGTTACCGCCTTGCAGGGCTATGCGGGCACTGCGAAAACCACCACCGTTCTGGCGACCTTTGCCCACGAGGCCCAAGCGCGTGGCGTTCCCGTCGTCGCACTTGCGCCGACTGCATCGGCGGCAATGGTGCTGGGCGAAGCATTGGGCGCGCGCGGCGATACCGTTGCCCGGCACCTGCTATCACCGGAGCGCCCAAGTCCGGGCCAAGCCGCCGCATGGATCGTGGACGAGGCATCATTATTGTCGGCGCGTGATACCGCCCGGCTGTTCGACCTGGCCGAGAAGCAGAATGCCCGCGTCGTGCTTGTCGGCGACGTGAAACAGCTAGGATCGGTTGAGGCTGGCGCGGCCTTCGCACAGTTGCAGGGCGCGGGCATGGAAACCGCCAAGCTGGGCGAGATCGTCCGGCAGACCAACACAGCGACCAAGGACGCGGTGCTGGCGTCCATCGAAGGGGATGCCAAGAAGGCGCTGGCCGCGCTGGATCGCGGTGGCGGCAGGATCGTGGAGAATGCCGACCGGGCCGAGCGGTTTGCCGCCATCGCAGAACAGTATGCGAAACTGGACAAGGCCAGCCGCGCCAGAACCCTTGTCATCGAGCCATCGCGAGAGGGGCGCGATGCGCTGACCGCCGACATACGCGATGCACTTGCCAAATCCGGCGCGCTGACCGGTCCCGGTGTCACCATGCAGAGCCTCGCCAACAAGGGGCTGACCCGTGCCGAGGCCCGCGATCCTCTGAGTTACGACAAAGGCGATGTTGTTCGGTTCACCCGCGACTATGCTGACAAGGGCGTGACGCGCGGCGAAGCATACCGCGTGGAGTCCATTGACCCGGCGAAAGCTGCCATCGCCCTGAAAGCAGAAGACGGGCGCGAGGTGGATTGGCGCTTGCGGCAATGGGGCGCGGGCAACAGTCAGGCATTTTCGTCGCAATCGCTCGAACTCAAAACCGGCGACAGCATTCGGTTCACCCGCAATGACCGGGAAGCAGGACGGATCAATGGCGCGCGCGGTGAAGTGACAGCGATTGATGCACAGGCCCGCACAGCGGAAATCCGCAACCCGCGCGGGCAGACCCAGACCTTGAGTCTTGACGCCGCCCGCGACCAGCACATTGTCCATGCCTATGTTGATACCGCGTTCGCAGCCCAAGGCCGCACCGCCGATCATGTAATGATCCATGCCGACAGCAATGCAACCAATCTGATCGACCAGAAATCATTCTATGTCGGCATATCCCGCGCCAAGGAGTCCGTTGCGATCTACACCAATGATCGCGGCAAGCTGGTATCGGCGATCAACGAACGTGCCGGACAGGTGCAGACTGCCATCGCGCAGGCGGCAATGCCCACGCCAGCAGCGAGCAAGGCAGCGGGTGCAGGGTTGGGATAATTCGTATAGCGTCACTTGACGCCGAACGAAAAATTGAGGTAGGGAAAGCCATGAAAATCAGAAACGTGATCCACAAGGGATTGCGGCGATTCATCGAGAATGACGATGAAAGCGGCATGCAACCTGCCGTTGTCGCCAAGGTCCGGCGTATGGTCACTTTCCTTCAGGATATGGAGCGCGAAGAGGAATTGCGCACCGTGCCAAGCTGGAAGGCGCATATGCTGACCGGCAACCGCAAGGGGACGTGGAGCCTGTTCGTCACCAAGAACTGGCGGATGACGTTTCGGATTGATCGTGGCGAGATCGAGATCATCGACCTCGACTATGAAGATTACCATTAGGAGGTGGCGATGGCCGCGCTTTCAGGAATCCGCATGAAGAACCCGGCCCATCCGGGGAGTTTCATCAAATATGAGATTGTCGAACCTCTCGGCCTTTCGGTGACGGCGGCGGCGCAGGCGCTCGGCGTGACGCGGGCAACCCTGTCCACCCTGCTCAACGAGCGGGCGCACCTTTCCCCGGAAATGGCGCTGCGCATCGAAAAGGCGTTTGGCGTGTCGATGGATACGCTCATGCGGATGCAGAACAGTTATGACATCGCTCAGACCCGCAAGCGGGAGGCGGAAATCAAGGTGACGCCGTTCAAGGGCAAGCCGTTGGAGCCATATGCAACGGTCTGACCTGACATGAACCTTATCAAATCTAAACAGCGTGTCGCCGATCACGGGGAGGTATTCACACCGTCCTGGCTGGTCGAAAAGATGCTCGATCTTGTGAAGGGCGAGACGGAGCGGATTGATTCCCGCTTTCTTGAACCCGCCTGCGGCAGCGGCAATTTCCTTGTGCCTATCCTGCAACGCAAGCTGGCCGCCGTGGAATTGAAGTTCGGCAAATCGGACTTCGAGAAGTGGCATCATGCGCTGCTGGGCCTGATGTGCTGCTACGGCATCGAGCTGCTGGCCGATAATATCGCGGAATGCCGCGCCAATATGCTGGAGATATTCGCGGACTATCTGGCGCTGGATGCGGACGACGATCTTTACCGCGCCGCCTCTCACGTTCTTTCGCTCAATCTCGTTCACGGCGATGCGATGACGATGCGCGCGATTGATGACGCGCCTATCCGCGTGGTTGAATGGGGTTATCTGGGCAAAGGGAAGTTCCAACGCCGCGATTTCCGGCTTGATGTCCTGACTGGCATGGCGAGTTTCAGCGCCGAGGATTCCCTGTTCTCGACATTGGGCAAGCACGAGATATTCACGCCTTCACAGACATATCCCCCGATGAGCGTGCGCGATCTTGCGGCGGCGAATGACGGAACGGGGGCGAGTGCATGATTGAACAGGCCAGCTTCGCACTGCGCGGGCGCAACCCTGATGTGCTGACCTGCATAGCCAACCTGTCAAACGACGAGGTGTTCACCCCACCGGAGTTCGCCAATCGGATGCTGGATACGCTGGCAGAGGCATGGGCGGCGGACAATGACGGCGCGAGCATCTGGGCCGACAGTTCGGTCAGGTTTCTGGACCCGTTCACGAAATCCGGTGTCTTTCTGCGGGAGATCGCCAAGCGGCTGATCGCCGGCCTTGAAGCGGATATCCCGGATTTGCAGACCCGGGTTGACCATATCCTGACGCAGCAGGTTTTCGGCATCGGCATCACCCGGCTGACCAGCCTGCTGGCGCGCCGCAGCCTCTATTGTTCCAAGCACGCGACCGGGGAGCATTCCGTCGCCACGGGATTTGCCAATGACGATGGCAATATCTGGTTCGAGCGCACAGAGCACGATTGGGATAATGCCAAGTGTTCATTTTGTGGTGCTCCGCGCGCTCTCTTTGATCGCGAGCCGGAGCTAGAGAACCACGCCTACGCTTTCATCCACACCAGCGACATAAAGGCTCGCGTCGGCGAGCTGTTCGGAGCCGAAATGCAATTCGACGTAATCATCGGAAACCCGCCGTATCAGATGACTGGCGGCGCGGGCGGCACAAGCGACTCCTCAATCTACCATCTGTTCGTGCAACAGGCGTTCAATCTTGAACCTCGTTTCGTTAGCATGGTGATTCCGTCGCGGTGGATGGCAGGTGGACGTGGGCTGGATGATTTTAGAGCTGAGATGCTGAGTAGCGGCCACATTCGCGACCTGACAGATTTTCCAGACTCTGGCACGGCATTTCCCGGAGTGCAGATCAAAGGAGGAATTTGTTATTTCCTTTGGAATCGTGACAATACCGGGCCTTGCGACGTTACGCGCATCGCCGATGGTGTCGAAACCGTCCAAAAGGGCCGCGCCTTGGGCGAGTTCGATGTTTTTATACGCGATGAGCGAGCCTTGGGGATTTTGCGGAAAGTCATCGCAAAAAACGAACCTAACATTCTTGAGTTGATTTCCGGCGACACCCCATTTG
>JBFXHW010000300.1:0-4006 GCA_050176605.1 Sphingobium sp.
CGACCTGTCTGGGACACGGGCCGCCGGGCGGAGGTTCGGGCGGCGCTCGCGAAACTGAAATAGGTATAAGGGCGCGCATGGATATCTGGCATGCGATCGGAAGCCAGCTCCGGCATCCGTCGGGGATAGGCGGAAGGATTGTCGGCCATGCGATGCGCTGGGCGAATGACCGGCCAACACACCTTGCCGTCGATGCGCTCGCGCCGGGCCGGGGTGACCATGTTCTGGATATTGGATGTGGGCCGGGGCACGGCTTGGCACTTCTGGCTCAGCGCGTTCCGCAAGGTTTGATAATCGGTGTCGACGCCTCTGAAACGATGATCGCGCAGGCGCGCAAGGCAAACGGCCGGCACGTTGCAGAAGGCCGCGTGAAGTTGGTTACCGGCGATTTCGATGACCTCCGCTTCGGGCCTGCAAGCTTCGACGGCATTCTTGCTTCCAATGTCATCTATTTCTGGCCCGATCCCGAAAGGATGATCGCCCGGCTGAAAGGAATGCTGAAGCCGGGTGGCAAGCTCGTCATCTATGCGACGGAGGCAGGCACGATGCGAAGGTGGAAATTTGCCACGACCGGGACCCATCGCTGGATCGACAGAGAGGCGCTTTTGGCAGCGCTGCTGGAGGCAGGTTTTGCCACGGAGGAGATCGCGTTGAACGAGGTCCGGCTACCCGCCAATGTCCTCGGATTGATCGCTGTCGCCAGGGCCGGATGAGTCTGCCTCTTGCAAATTTACGAAATGCGGCCGATGGCCACACGATGGCGGACGCCGATGTCGAAACGGGGCTTGCAGCGCTGTACCGGCTGCACAGGGCGGAATTGTTGCGCTTTCTCGTCGCGCGGACCGGCAACGCAGCCGAGGCAGAAGATGTGGTGCAGGAAGTCTGGCTTAAGATCGCCACTGCGCAGGCCGGGCCTGTTTCGAACGGACGCTCCTATCTCTTTCGCATCGCGCAAAATCTGGTGCTGGACCGTGTCAGGGAGCGCAAGCGGCGGCTCGCGAGGGAGCGAAACTGGTCGGATGACGAACATGGCCCCCTGCCGCCATCCGGAGAAGTCGCGGACAGTCGTGGCGATGCGGCACAGCAAATCGAGGAACGTGAGGAGGCTGCAAGGCTGGCGAGTGCCATCGCCAACCTGCCGGAAGGCGCGCAGCGGGTGCTGCGCCTCCACAAGATCGAGGGGCTTAGCCATGGTGAAGTCGCCGCAAGGCTGGGCATCAGCAAGAGCGGGGTGGAAAAGCATATGGCTGTTGCCATGAAACACCTCCGCAGGCTGCTGGAGGACTGAGGCGATGGCATATCGACGGCGTCTTTGCTGTAACAGGGAAGCGATCCGGCGCACGGGGCGGTCCAGCGTTTGGAAAATGACATGAACGAGAACATCAGGGATCAGGCATGGCGATGGCATTGCGCGCTTGCGGGCGACGATGCCGATTGGGACGGCTTCACAACTTGGCTGGAAGCCGACCCGGAACATCGCGAGGCCTATGACGAAGTCGCGCTGCTCGACAGCGCGCTCGATGGCCAGCGCGATCGCCTCGCCACAATCCTTCCGGCGGAAGAGGCGGCCCCCGTGTCGTTGACCCGTCGCCGCTGGAACATATGGGCTGGCGGCGCGGTTGCTGCCGCGCTGGCGCTGATCGTCGCTATACCGCTGTTCCAGCCGGACGCGCCGGACGCCGCCGATTATCGCACGGCGGCAGGGCAAACGCGCGAGATTGCGCTGATGGACGGCTCACATATCACACTCGGACCTTCCAGCCATCTGGCGGTTTCGGGTGGACGTCAGGAGGAGCTGGCGCTCGAAGGTGGCGCATGGTTCGATATCCGGCATGATCCGGAACGTCAGCTGGTCATAAGCGCCGGAGGCCAGCGGATTTCCGATATCGGCACCAGATTCGATGTCCTTGCACTGGAGGGCCGGGTGCAGGTTGCCGTTGCCAATGGGCAGGTATCGGTGGGTCCGGAAGGTAGCCGGCCGGTCACGATTACCGCAGGCAAACGTATCATCATATCGGCATCGAAGGACGCGCGTGTCGAGGATGTTACAGCACAGGATATCGGAAGCTGGCGCTCGGGCCGCCTTGTCTACAGCGATGCACCGCTTTCGCTGGTAGCCGCTGACATCAGCCGTTATGTGGGGCGCAAAGTCGTCGTCTCGTCTGATGTGGCGAACCGGCGATTCTCGGGCGTTCTGGCGACGGGGAATGACGGCAATCTTGTCGAAGAACTGGGTGATCTCATGGGGCTGGAGGCTGAAACCCAGGGCGGCGCTGTGCGTCTGGTTGCTCGCCACCGTTAGCACGGCGGTTGCCGATCAGGCCGCTGCCAGAGACTCTGTCATCGTCATCTCCGGCGGACCATTAGCGCCGGCCATCGCCGCGCTCTCGCGACAGACCGGCATTGCGATCGGCATCGAGGGCGAACTGCCCACCGTTTCGGTCAACCCGGTTCGGGGGACGATGTCGCCAGCCTCGGCGCTCAAACGCATGCTGAGGGGAACCGGGCTCGTAGCGGTGCGTGTCGGCAAATCCAGCTACCGGCTGGAGCGGCAGGACAGGCTGTCGCCGGTTCTACAGCCCGCTGCCGTTGTCGCATCGGTGCCGCAGGACATCGTCGTAACCGCCGGCAAGCGCAACGAGATGCTCGTGGATATTCCATTGTCGGTGTCAGTCGTTTCGCTGCCGGAAGGTGCTGCCATGGAGGGCACGGCTGGAACGGCGGCCATCGCCGGCCGAATTGAAGGTCTTGCACTCACCAATATCGGTCCCGGCCATAACCGGCAATTCATTCGCGGTGTTGCCGACAGCCCGTTCAGCGGACCGAGTCAATCGACGGTAAGCCTCCAGATCGATGATGTACGCGCGACCTATAACGCGCCGGACCCTGACCTGCGTCTGGTCGATATCGAGCGCGTGGAAGTTCTCAAGGGGCCGCAGGGACCGCTCTATGGAACAGGTGCCTTGGGCGGCGTTTATCATATCATCACGCGCAAGCCCGATCTGGAGCGCTTTTCAGCGTTTGTCTCGGCAGATGGCGCGGTCATCAACGATGGAGACTATGGCGTGGGGGGACAGGCCATGTTCAACATCCCGGTTGTCGCCAACCGTCTTGGTTTTCGAGCTGTCGCCTATGCAAGCCGGGAGCCGGGCTGGATCGATACGGCGGCTGGCGGCGACCGCAACTATATGAAACTGTCGGGGGGAAGGGCGGCGTTGCGCGCCATCCCGGCCGACGGCTGGACGCTGGATGTTGCCGGGACGATCCAGTGGCTGCATGTCGACGACAGCCAATATGTCTTTGCGCGTCATTCGCGCTTCCGCGACACGACCGTTTCAGAGCCTCAGGACAACGACTTCCGGATGTCTTCAGCCACGCTGCGTGGGTCCGTCGGCGGCGTCCAGATCCTGGCTGCCGTCGGTCTTGTCGGCCACGAGGTGAAGACTGGCCTGGATGCGACCGCCTCGGCGGCGGCGCTCGGCGTTTCCGGTCCTGCGTTCGTCGAGGAAGAGCGCAAATATCATATGTTCGACAGCGAATTGCGGTTGTCCGGGGGAGGGGTTTCGTCGCTTCAATGGCTGGGCGGAGTCTCCTATCTTAACGCCGATAACAGGCAGGACAGCGACCTCGCAGCGAATGGCGCGAATGCTTCCTTGCCGCTTCTCAAATGGCGGCAACAGGTCAGCGAGTCGGCGATTTTCGGTGAAGTTTCAATACCCATTCTGACGCGCTTCCGGGCGGTCGCGGGGGCACGACTGTTCCACTGGTCGATCGAGAATGAGACAGGTCTCAACCTCGGCAGCGTCAGCAATTCCCGCAGCAAGACCGGCGTTACTCCCAGCCTCGCCCTGCAATGGAAGCCGGGGTCGCACTCCATGATATTCGCCCGCTATGCATCGGCCTTCCGGCCGGGCGGACTGAGTCCGACTACCGCCAGCGACGGCAGTTATGATTCCGACGAGCTGGCGAATTTTGAGCTGGGTACACGTCTGTCCTTCCTCGGCGG
>JBFXHW010000301.1:0-3988 GCA_050176605.1 Sphingobium sp.
TGCATGAAAGAATTCTATTTCGGTGCCGAGAACGTCGAGCGTGGAGAGCATGCCAAAGTCCAGCTCTTCAAGGCAATCCATTCCCATTAATCTCTCCTCGCTCGGATTTTCTGTTCGTGGACAAGATTGTGGTTTGGCGTTTGATACGTCCAATTCTTTGTTCTTGAGAGTTTAATAGCAAAACGGTATGAGTTGGGAATGGAGTTGAGGCATTTGCGTTATTTCCGCGCGATCGGGCGCGAGGAGCATTTCGGTCGGGCCGCGATTTCCTTGCGGGTAGCACAGCCGGCGCTTACCCGGCAGATACGCGATCTGGAGGCGGAACTCGGTGTCGATCTGTTCGAACGGTTGCCGCGCGGCGTGCGCCTGTCCAGTGCCGGGCAGGTGTTTCTGGAAGATGTCGAGGAAATACTCGCGCAGGTCGACCGGGCCGTTGATCGGGCCAAGCGGCTGGGGAGTGGGCATCTGGGGACCATTCGCATGGGCCTGAGCGAGATAATCGCAGCACATGATTTCATATCCTACGGGCTTCTCCGCTTTCGCGAAAAGGAACCCGGAGTCAGCCTCGACCTGCGTTCCATGGGGTCGATGCCGCAGATGCTTGCGCTGAAGGAAGGCACCCTCGACGTCGGTATTGTCTATGATGCACATGTCGAGGAGCGGGATGAAGAAATGCTCGACCGCCTGTCGCTTGGCGTGGGAGAGACGGTACTCGCAGTTCATGAGAGTCACAGGCTCGCCAACCGGGAATCGGTTTCCATGGCGGAACTGGCCCACGAACCAGTGCTGTGGCCCGCGCGAAAGACGGCACCGGGCTATTATGACCGGCTGATGGCTGCCTGTATCGCCAGCGGGGCGGCGCCCCGTATCGTTCAGGAGTGTACAACGAACTCCATCCTGTTGAGCCTGGTCGCAGTTGATATGGGCATAGGCTTCGTTACGGCCTCGCATCCGCTGACGCCGTCTCACAACATCCGGCTGGTTCCGATCAGCGACCTTGGCCTGACGTTCGATGTCCTGCTTGTGTGGCGGCGAAGGGACCAGTCTGCGGCGTTGCGGCGCTTCATCGACCTCATGGCCGAGCATGCCGAAGGAGCGGTCTCCGCCTGAACTGTCCCGCAACTGTCAGTCTTCCGGGATGACATGAGGCATAAATCTGGTTAGCGTGCGGATTTGGACTTTTGATAGTCTGGGGTTTGGAGGGTTGTCGGTGGCAGGGGCAGAAGAACAATCGCGTCGACGCGTACAATCGATTGAGGTGGGATTCCGGGTATTGCGTGTTCTGCGGATGGCGGAAGGCCCGTTGCCGCTGCGCGAGATAGCGTCGCGCGCGCAGATGCCTCCCAGCAAGGTGCATCTGTATCTTGTGAGTTTCGTGCGTGAGCAGATGGCCTATCAGGATTTGAAGAACGGCTATTATGGCCTGGGTTCCTTCGCCATTCAGCTTGGCCTTGCTGCGATTCGCCAGATCGATGTCGTTAGCCTGGCGGCGGATTTGGTCGACGATCTCAGGGACAAGACGGACTGTGCGGTCTATCTCTCCTTGTGGGGTGATCGCGGACCGTGCATCGTTTCGAAAGCGGACGGGTCGCTGCAGGGCGCGTTTTCAGTCCGGCTCGGTTATATATTGCCCGTAACGACGACGGCGACTGGTCTCGTGTTCCTCGCATATCTGCCTCAGAACGACGCCGACAAGGCGCTGGAGGCCCAGCTTGCCTATGATGCAGCGATGGGAAATACTACGAGCCTGTCCAAAAAGGCTGTCATGGAACGCACGGTAACCATCCGGGCCGAGGGCTATGCCTCGACCGTCGGCATGCTGCACAGGAATTTTGCCGGTATGGCAGCGCCGGTTTTCGATTTCAGCGGGCGGATCGCCGCCGGGCTTACGCTGCTCGGTCCCAACGATTATGTGGTTGGTGATCGGCAGGAAACTTTTCGTCATCTTCTGCTGGATGCTGCCGAAACCATCTCTCAACGCCTTGGCGCTGCCGCCAAGGCCGCCGCCGAATAGCGTTCGGCGGCGGCCTCGCTCTTTAGAGCGCCATGGCTACCGATTTGGTTTCCAGATAGGCTTCAATGCCTTCGCGTCCGTTTTCGCGGCCCCATCCCGACTGCTTGAACCCGCCGAAGGGCAGCGCAGGATCTAGCCCGCCGCCGTTTACGCGGACCGTACCCGCCTTCAGCTTGCGCGCCAGCTTGTGTGCGGCGGAAAGATTATTGGTCCACAGGACCGCGCCCAGACCATAATCGGTGTCATTGGCCTCCGCCGCGATATTGTCGAGGTCGTCGTCGCCGAACGACATCGCGCACAGGACGGGGCCGAAAATTTCCTCGCGACGAACCGCCATCTCGGCGTCCGTTCCTGTAAGGACGGTCGGCGAGACGAAAAAGCCGCTGCCTTCCATTTCGCGGCCGCCAGCCCTGAGCGTTGCTCCTTCGTTCAACCCGCTCTTCACATAACCGCGGATACGATCACGCTGGGTAGCGGATATGACCGGCCCCATCTGCGTGTCCGGAGCGAAGCCCGGTCCGACCTTCATGTTTTCCGCGATTTTCGAGACCCCATCGACAACTACGTCGAAATGGCGCTGATGGATGAACAGGCGCGATCCGGCGTTACAGACCTGGCCTGCGCTCATGAAGATCGATTTTGCGGCGCCATCGATGGCCTTGCTGATATCGGCGTCCGGCAGCACGATCACCGGAGTCTTGCCGCCGAGCTCCAGCGTCACCCGCTTGAAATTCCCGAGCGAGGCCTTGACGATCAGCCTGCCGACCTCCGTGGAACCGGTGAAGGTGACCTTGTCGACATGGGGATGAGCGGTCAGTGCCGCTCCCGCGTCCTCGCCGAACCCTGTAAGGAGGTTGAACACACCAGGCGGAAATCCGATTTCCTCCACAAGCTGTGCGAGACGCAGCGCTGTCAGTGGGGTTTCCTCCGCGGGCTTGAGGATGATGGCGCATCCGGCCGCGAGCGCGGGTGCCACCTTCGAGCAGGCCATTGCCATGGGTGCGTTCCAGGGCACGATCTGCGCGACGACACCAACTGGCTCTTTCAGCGTGTAAGCGTGCCAGGTGCCCGGACCGGACAAGGCAATGCTGTCTCCGGTCAATTTGGTGGCCCAGCCGGCATTGTACCGCAACGTCTCGATTGCATGTGGCATGTGGAAAAAGCGCGCGTCACCGATCGGCATGCCGTTGTCGAGCGATTCCAGGACGATGAATTCATCGAGATTTTGCTCAAGCGCATCGGCAAGCCGGTTGATCAGCCGCGCGCGCACGGAGGGTTTCATTTCCGTCCACTCCGGATTTTCCATCGCTTTGCGGGCAGCCTTCACCGCGAGATCGACATCCGGCGCGGTCGCCCTGGCCACCGTGGCAAGCTGATCGCCCGTTGCCGGATCGAATGTCGCGAAGCTCTCGCCATTTTGCGCATCGACCCATTTGCCGCCGATGAAAAGCCGGTGCTTGCTCGCCGCAAAGGCCCGTGCCTTGTCAAGCGAAGGGATCTCCATCCTCTCAAGCGTTGCGGTGCTCATATTGTCGTCCTCTCGTTGTGCTTGGCTGAACCAGGCCGATATCCAGACGAATAGCAAGATCCGCCGCTGTCGGCTCCTCCCGAATCATAGCCGCTAGCGTTAGCTCTTGTCGAACGCTATTTGGTATGGCACAACGCGCCCGGCCAATAACCACGCAAGCGGAAGGATGAGAGGACCGCGCGCAGGCGGACTTGAGTCACGCGGCGCATGGCAGACAACGCACGACGATGAAGAGGAGTTTCGATTATATCATCGTCGGTGCTGGGTCGGCCGGATGTGTCCTTGCCAACCGGTTAAGCGAGGACGGGCAGCACGACGTCCTTTTGGTCGAGGCGGGCGAGGAAGACGAGGACTGGCTGTTCCGTATGCCGCTCGGTTTCATGATGACGGCGGGCAATCCGGCCCATGACTGGGGGTATGAGAGCGAGCGGGATGCCAAGCTCGAT
>JBFXHW010000302.1:0-3988 GCA_050176605.1 Sphingobium sp.
AACAGATGCTCGACGCCTATGCCTCCACCGGCATGCCCCTGTTCTACAAGCACTGGTCGTTCGGCAAGGAATTCGCGCGCAACGAAGCCATGTACCGCAAGGGCTATCAGGGCCTCGCCTATGAGATCGTGATCAATTCCGATCCGTGCATCGTCTATATCATGGAAGAAAATTCCGCCACGATGCAGACCTTGGTGTTGGCGCATGCCGGGCTCGGTCACAACCACTTCTTCAAGAACAATTATGTGTTCAAGCAGTGGACGGACGCAGAAGGCATTCTGGACTACATCGCCTTCGCGAAGGATTTTCTCGCCAAGGCGGAAGACAAATATGGCGTCGTGGAAGTCGAGCGCGTGATCGATTCCGCGCATGCGCTGCAGAGCCACGGCGTGCACCGAAGCCCCCGCAAGCGCATGGCCGATCTGCGCTCCGAACATATCCGCGAAAAGCAGCGCCGCGAACATGGCGAGCAATTGTTCAACGATCTGTGGCGCACCGTGCCCAAGGGCAAGGCCAAGGAAAAGGCGCCGGACAATGAACGCCGCCGCGCCATCCTCGGTCTGCCGGAAGAAAACCTGCTCTATTTCTTAGAAAAGACCGCGCCGCGTCTTCTGCCGTGGCAGCGCGAGGTGCTGCGTATCGTGCGGCAGATCGCGCAATATTTCTATCCGCAGCGTCAGACCAAGATGATGAACGAAGGCTGCGCCACCTTCACGCACCACCGCATTATGAACCGGCTGCACGAAAATGGAATGCTGTCGGACGGCTCGTTCCTGGAGTTCCTGCATTCCCATACCAGCGTGGTGATGCAGCCCTCTTATGACGACCCGCGCTATAACGGCATTAATCCGTATGCGTTGGGTTTCGCCATGATGCAGGATATCGAACGCGTCTGCCTGTCGCCGACCGATGAGGACCGCGTCGCTTTGCGCGACATCGCCGGCAATGGCGACCCCTACGGCACGTTGCGCGACGTGTGGGCCAATTACCGGGACGAAAGCTGCATCAGCCAATTCCTGTCGCCCAAATTGATCCGCGACTTCGGCTTCTTCCGCGTCGCCGATGACGGCGATCAGGACGAGGATCTGCGCGTTGACGCCATTCACGACGAACGCGGCTATGCGCGCATCCGCAGGGCGCTGTCGCGCAATTACGATATCTCGCGCCGCGATCCGGACATTCAGGTGGTCGATGTCGACCTCGTCGGCGACCGCAAGCTCATGGTGCAGCATCGCGTGCTGGACGGCGTGACCTTGGCCGCGGAAGACGCCAAGCGCGTGCTCCAACACCTGGCCAATCTCTGGGGCTATCCGGTCGTGCTGCACGAAGTCGGCCCGGACGACGAGATCGTAGAAGAACACACCGCCGACCCCCTGCGGCCATTTGGGGTGATGTGATTAGCCAGCCAGGGATGATGCGCCTGAAGAAGACGGCGTTTCCTATTTCCTCGATCGGGCAGCAGGTTTCACCGTCCGCGGGCGGACAGCGACGCTCTTTGGCTTAGCGGGTTGATCTATTCCGGCACGCGTTCTCAAAGCCAAATCCGTAATGATGGGCTCCATATCGACGACCATCTTTTCAAGCTTTTTATTCCAGGCAGAGAGATTTTGGCTGAGCAGGCAGAGGGCGATGCCCGACTGAACTTGGCTGTGCAGTTCATCGCCGGACATTTCGCCATGAACCCAATAATCGACCGCGCCGGTGAAATAGACCTGGACGTTTCGGGCCAGCGATATTGCGGAGGTGCCCGGACGCAAGAGCCCTGCTTTTTCCATGGGGGTGAAGGCCGCGAGCCAATATTCAAAGGCGCGCTTCATATAAGCCGGGCGATGGACAGGCTCTAAAACCCCGAGCAGATGCCGCATCAGCGGACGGTAGAAAACGGCATCCGTACCGAAGACGTCTGCGACTGCTTTGCCGGCGGTAAAAATATGCTGCACCGGATCCCGGCCAGGCTGAAATTGCCCGCGATGCAGATCAATTCGGTCGATGCTCCTGTTCAGGAGCCAGTACAGAACCGTTGATTTGGATCCGATCAGATTATAGGTGGTGTAGGTGCTGATGCCTGCCGTCTCCGCCAATTCGCGCATGGAAAAATCGGTGGAGCCGGTCAGCCTTATCAAGGCTTCGGCTGCGGCAAGTATGTCCTCCCGGCGTCCGCTTTTCGCAGTCTCAACCGACATTTGCCTTTTCGATAGGCCTGCTCGCACCCGCGTTGACATTCCGGTTCTCGACGCCGCACCCAAAACTCCGCTCCCCACATGCACGCGGCCGGACCGCGATTCAAGCGGCCGCCAGGCGGGATACGAGAACGCAGCAATGATCTCGGCGATAATGCGGTTCTAGAATGCGGTGTAGCCGCCATCCACGCTCACCACGGATCCAAACATGAAGCTGGAATCTTCGCTGGCCAGAAACACTGCGGCCTTTGCGATCTCTTCGGGTTTTCCCATGCGGCGCGCCGGAACCATCCCAACAAAGCCGGCGAGACCGCCGGATTTGTCCGCTTCCAGCGCCGTTTCGAGAAGCGGCGTCTCGACGATGCCGGGGCAAATCACGTTGGATCGGATGCCCTTGGGGCCAAATTCAACCGCGATCTGTTTCGCTAAACCGACAACGGCGTGCTTCGACGCCGTGTATGCCGCGCCGCCGCCGCCGCCGATCAGTCCGGCCGCCGACGCGATGCTGACGATGGCGCCGGATCCTTTTGCCACCATGCCGGGCAAGACATGCTTCGCGAGAAGAAAATGAGCGGTGACGTTGATCGCCATCACGCGGCTCCATTCGTCCAGTGAAACCTCAATCGGTCCCTTCATATAATCAAAGATGCCGGCATTGTTGATCAGGATATCGACGCCGCCGAAGCGAGCTTGAGCTGCTTCGACCAAGGCCGCCACCTGCGCCGGATCACCTAAATCGTGATCGCTCGTTTCAAGCCGGTCAGACGCCTGAGCCTTACGCAAATCCGCCAACCGGTCGGCGCGAACATCGTTTGTGAAGACAGTGGCGCCTTCTTCCAGGAACGCTTCCACGATCGCTTTGCCCATGCCCGCGCCGCCGCCGGTGACGAGCGCCGTTTTTCCCTTGAGCTTCACGCTGCTCCTCCCTTGTGTTTTCATCTATAGAGCGGCGGGCGCCGATCACCCAAAGGGCTGCGTTCCGCGAACAAGTTTTATCCCGCTGGGATAGGGCGAGCCCGGCGCGGTGGGTTCACCGTGAATCTCAATTGCGGTCGCTGCGCCGGCAAGAGCAAGCACGAGCTTGCACAAAGTGGCCAGATCTTCGGGAAGGTCATGCAGCGAATTCTGATCGATGAGCGCCATGGCCTCTGCGGCCCTGGGAACCATTGCATCGTAGAAATCCCTGATCTCGCTCATGGTCGATGTCGACCTGACGTCGATCCGCATTGCCGTCGTATCAACGGCCCACTTATCGACAAACCGCTCAAGCTCTTCGAAGCCGCCCGGCAGCATACGAGTGATGTTTGGCGCTTCGATCATGCCAGCGCCTCCTGCACGGTTTCGGCGCCCACCCATTTCAAAACTTGTTCAACCGAATGGCGGATGCCTACTTCGCTGTCTTGAAGCTGCATGAAATCCTTGCCGCCGGTATCGATTCCTTCCTGGGTGCGCGCCACATTCGTCAAATCTTCGAGAATGACCTCGTTGACGCGATTGATGTACAATTCCTGCTGCAGCCGCTCTTGGATCGATGACGCGCGCTGCATATAGAAGCGCCCCTCATAGAACGACTTGTTCTCCGATACCGGCCAGAACTGGTGGGTCCAGAAGCCGCCGGGGCCCGTGTCGATTTGGGTGTGCGGAAATATGTGATGCACGTCCATCGACCAATTCTCCGACTTGGTCGGATTGACAGATGGATGGCTGAGATATTTCGCAGCCGCCTCCAATGTCGTCGCCGAAATGACATTGCCCGACTCGCCGCCCGCTGCGTCGAGCGCTTCTACTTTGTTGTTCGGATTGAGCTG
>JBFXHW010000303.1:0-3979 GCA_050176605.1 Sphingobium sp.
CAGACGCTGGCGGAGATTACCGGCCTCAATCCAATTTGGCTGGAAGCGGCCGTGCCCGAGATCCTTGCCGGGGACGTCCGGGTCGGGCAAGCCGTGAGAGCCACATTCACCGCCTTTCCAGGCGAACGCTTCGCCGGCAGGATCACCGCGATACTGCCGAGCGCACAGGCTGCCAGCCGGACGCTGACGGTGCGCGCTGAACTGCGCAATCCCAACCTGCGCCTGCGGCCCGGCATGTTCGCGCAAGTCTCGCTCGCGCCCGCGCATCGCCAATCGGTGCTGATCCCTTCGGAGGCGGTTATCCGCACCGGCAACCGCGTTCTGACAATGCTTGCGCTGGAAAAGGGCGGCTATCGTCCCGCCGAGATCCGCATCGGGCGCGAAGCGGGCGGGCGGACCGAGGTGCTGGCCGGTCTGGCTCCGGGCGAGAAGGTCGTGATCTCGGGCCAGTTCCTGCTCGACTCCGAAGCCAGCCTTGCCGGGCTCGATGTGCGTCCGGTCGATGAAGCTCCGGCGCCCGGGGCAGTCGCTCAGGCGCCTGCCGGCAAGCAAGCGGCTGCTGCCGGCTACCGAGCGACGGGTGTCATCGAAAGCATTACAGCGCGCAGCGTGACCTTGCGGCACGGCCCGGTTCCCGCGCTGAAATGGCCGGCGATGACGATGACATTTGCCACCAACGGCCCGGCCCAGCTGCGCGGGTTCAAGCGGGGCGACAAGGTCACCATCCGCTTCGAGCAGAAGGACGGCGGTCCGCGGATTACCGAAATCACCAAGGGAAACGGCCAGTGATCACCCGGATCATCGATCTGTCGATCGCCAATCGCTTCTTGGTGGTGCTGGCGGCCATCGTCATTTCGCTTGCGGGCTTCTGGGCCGTGCGCTCCACGCCGGTCGACGCCCTGCCCGACCTGTCGGATGTCCAGGTAGTGATCCGCTCCAACTATCCGGGCCAGGCGCCGCGGCTGGTTGAAGACCAAGTCACCTACCCGCTCGCCACCACGATGCTCTCGGTCCCCGGCGCCAAGACGGTGCGCGGCTATTCGTTCTTCGGGGACAGCTATGTCTATGTGATCTTCGAGGATGGCACCGACCTATACTGGGCGCGCTCGCGCGTTCTCGAATACCTCAACCAGGTGCAGGGGCGGCTTCCCGAGGGCGTGACCAGCGCGCTCGGTCCCGACGCGACCGGGGTGGGCTGGATCTACGAATACGCATTGGTCGACCGCACCGGAGGCAACGATCTGGCGGGACTGCGGAGCCTCCAGGACTGGTTCCTGCGTTACGAGCTCAAGACGATTCCAGGCATTGCCGAAGTCGCCAGCATCGGCGGCATGGTGAAACAGTACCAGGTTGTCCTCGATCCCTATCGCATGGCGTCGCTCGGCGTCACCCATGCCGAGATCGTCAAGGCGATCCGCGCCTCCAACCAGGAAGCGGGCGGGTCGATCGTCGAGATGGGCGAGGCCGAATATATGGTCCGCTCGTCGGGCTATCTCTCAACGCTGGCCGATTTCCGCTCCATTCCGCTGCGCGTCGCCGGCGCCGGGATCCCTGTGACGCTGGGCGACGTAGCGACAATCCAGATCGGCCCGGAACTGCGGCGCGGTATCGCCGAACTCAATGGCCAGGGTGAGGTGACAGGCGGTGTGGTGATCCTGCGCCAGGGGGCCGATGCGCGCAGTGCAATCACAGCTGTCGAAGCCAAGCTCAAACAGCTCAAGGCAAGCCTACCCAAAGGCGTCGAGGTTATCACGACGTATAACCGGGCCCAGCTGATCGACGCCTCGGTGGAGAACCTGACGCACAAACTGATCGAGGAATTCATTGTCGTGGGCTTGGTCTGCGCGCTGTTCCTCTGGCATGTGCGTTCTGCTCTGGTAGCGATCGTCACGCTGCCACTGGGCGTCCTCGCCGCCTTCATCGTCATGCGCTTCCAAGGCGTTAACGCCAATATCATGTCGCTCGGCGGCATTGCCATTGCCGTGGGAGCGATGGTCGATGCGGCGATTGTCATGGTCGAAAACGCGCACAAACATCTGGAACGATGGACGCACGCCAATCCAGACCGCGTCCTGGCGGGCAAGGAGCGCTGGGTCGTGATCGGGGACGCCGCGAAGGAAGTGGGCCCGGCGCTGTTTTTCAGTCTTCTGATTATTACCTTTTCCTTCATCCCCGTGTTCACCTTGCAGGCGCAGGAGGGAAGACTGTTCGCTCCGCTCGCCTTTACCAAGACCTATGCAATGGCGGGAGCGGCCATTTTGTCGGTGACCCTCGTGCCGGTCCTTATGGGTTGGCTGATCCGCGGGAAAATACCCTCCGAAGAGAAAAACCCGATCAATCGCGGGCTGACGTGGGCCTACCGACCGGGGCTCGACTGGGTGATGCGCTGGCCGAAAGCCACATTGGCCATCGCAGGTGCAATTTTTCTCACGACCCTCATACCCTTCTCTCAATTAGGCGGGGAATTCCTGCCCCCATTGGACGAGGGCGATCTGCTCTATATGCCTAGTGCTCTCCCTGGTCTCTCGCCAGGCCAGGCCTCTGCGCTGCTTCAGCGTACCGACCGCCTGATAAAATCGGTTCCCGAAGTCGAGACCGTATTCGGCAAGGCGGGGCGGGCCGACACCGCAACCGATCCCGCTCCGTTGACGATGTTCGAGACGACCATCCGCTTCAAGCCGCGCGAGGAATGGCGCGAGGGGATGACGACCGAGAAGCTGATTGAGGAACTTGACCGCACCGTGAGGGTGCCGGGGCTGGCGAATATCTGGGTCCCGCCGATCCGTAATCGGATCGATATGCTGGCAACAGGAATAAAAAGTCCGATCGGAGTAAAGGTCTTTGGTGAGAGCCTGGCTGATATCGACAAGGTGGCTCAAAGTGTGGAGCGCGTGGCCAAAACCGTACCGGGCGTAAGTTCCGCACTGGCAGAGCGTCTGACCGGCGGCCGTTACGTCGATGTCGACATCGACCGCCTCGCAGCCGCGCGTTACGGGCTCAACATCGACGATGTGCAGATGATTGTGTCGGGCGCGATTGGCGGTGCCAATGTGGGGCGAACGGTTGAGGGACTGGCGCGTTATCCTATCAATGTACGCTATCCGCGTGAAATTCGTGACAGCGTTGGCGAACTGCGCGGTCTTCCCCTTCTGACGCCTTCAGGCCAGCAAATAACGCTTGGCACCGTGGCGAAAATCAAGGTCAGCAGCGGGCCGCCGATGTTGAAAAGCGAGCAGGGCCGGCCTACCAGCTACGTCTATGTGGATGTCCGCGACCGTGACCTGACCTCGGTGGTGAGCGATCTTCAAGATGCGATTGCCGCCGATGTCAATCTTCCGTCCGGCGTCAGTCTTTCTTACGCCGGTCAGTTCGAATATCTGACCCGCGCAGCGGAGCGCATGAAAATCGTCATTCCGGCGACCCTGGCCACCATCTTTCTGCTGCTCTATCTGATCTTCCGCCGCTTCGACGAAGCGCTGTTGATCATGGGGACTTTGCCCTTCGCGCTGACCGGCGGCTTCTGGCTGCTCTACTGGCTCGGATACAATCAGTCAGTCGCCACGGCGGTGGGGTTCATCGCTCTTGCCGGCGTTTCGGCAGAGTTCGGCGTGATCATGCTGATCTATCTCAAGGCAGCGCTCGAGCAGCGGGCCGATCCGGATGTGGAGGAAGTAAACCAGGCAATCCGCGAAGGCGCGCTCCTGCGCGTTCGGCCAAAGGCAATGACCGTGGCGGTGATCCTCGCAGGCCTGTTCCCGATCCTTATCGGCACCGGTGCAGGCTCCGAAGTGATGAGCCGGATTGCCGCCCCGATGATCGGCGGCATGATCACCGCGCCTCTATTGTCCATGTTTGTACTTCCAGCCGCATATTTGCTGATGCGGCGACCCCGGAGGCCAAAACCCACCCCAACCGAAGGAGAAGAACAATGCCTATCCCAACCCGCCTGAAAATCCTGCTGGCCGCTCCGCTCGCGCTC
>JBFXHW010000304.1:0-3957 GCA_050176605.1 Sphingobium sp.
ACGACATTTCCTTGTCATAATTGTACGAAACACATCCTTGCTTGCGGCATTGAGAAAGTCATTTTTATGGAGCCTTACCCCAAGAGTAGAGCAAAACAACTTCATAGAAATGAAATTGAAATAGAAAAACCCAGCACCACTCGGGTCTCTTTTATGCCATTTTTGGGGATTTCTCCTTTTCGTTATCGTGATATTTTTGAGAAGCAGTCCCGAAAATCTCATGGAAAAGCTAAACAATGGTACCTTGGCCAACCTCGCCCTATGATTTCGGTGTCAGCTCCTGCATATCTTGACATTGAATATCTAGAAATCAGTAAATTGGGTGGAGACGTTCAACCAGATTTGTTTGCTCATAAAGCAGCCGGCTAAAAACAAAGCTTTCTCTCCAGCTACAAGCTAAAATCGTCAGAGACTGGATTACGGTGACGCTGCACTAAATTCTGCACCCTTAGCCTTCATTGCGTGATAACGCCTTTCGCGTTATAACATCCGTATGAACGCACCGCTCAAAATCACCAAGGTCGGCAACAGCGCCGGTCTTATCCTGCCCAAGGAGGTGTTGGCGCATCTCAACGCGTCCATTGGTGAGAACCTGACCGTCGTGCTGAAGCCCGGCAGCATAGAGCTGACCACTGTCGACCCTGATTTCGACCAACAGATGGCCGCCGCGCGTGAGGTGATGGCGCGGCGCAAGCGCGCGCTTCGCGAACTCGCGAAGTAAATCCGATGGCGAAGGCGTGGATCTGGGTCACCGAAGCGGTGGCGCTGGCGTCACATGCCGAGCAACTCACCGAGCATGGCGGCGGCGATGGCGTGCGCGATAATGGCGCATTGGCGAGCGCGATGGCGCGCGCCCGCAACCTTGCGAGCCATGGTGAACCCGATGCGGCTTCGCTCGCCGCTACCTATGCCTTCGGTATCGCGCGCAATCACCCATTCGTTGACGGCAACAAGCGAACGGCGGCGGTCGTCAGCGAAACCTTTCTGATGCTCAACGGCTACTCGCTTGATGCCACCGATGCCGAACTCGTCGTTGCCTTCGTCGCCCTCGCCGCCGGAGACCTTTCCGAGGACGAACTGGCCGACTGGTTCAGGTCGCGCATGACGACGGCCTGAAATCCAACACCCTGTCCTACACCCCGCCTCCCGCGTTACACTCCCGCCCATGCCCCGTTCCCGAAAACGCCGCCCCGCGGGCAAGGCCACGCCGGAAACCCCCTTCAACCCCATTCCGCTGAGAGAGCGGCATGACGGGTGGACAGCCGACCGGCAGATCGCCTTCATAGACGCGCTGGCGGCGTCCGGCTGCGTCACGGACGCGGCGCGAACCGTGGGCATGTCGCTGCGCAGCGCCTATCGGCTGCGCGCGCATCCCGGGGCGGGGGGCTTTCGGCTGGCCTGGGATAACGCTTTGGAGTTCGCGATCCAGCATTTGCAGGACGCCGTCCTCTCGCGCGCGATAAAGGGCGTGCCGATCCCGCATTATTACATGGGGAAGAAGGTCGGCGAGCATCGCCGCTATGACGAGCGCCTCGCCCAGTTTCTGCTGCGCACCCGTGCGCCGGCCTTTTACGGTCGACCCGCCGAACAGCGCGACATTGCCGCATCGTCGCATCTTTACGCGGTCGCGCTCGCCCGCGCGATCCTGCATATCGAGCAGGACGGGGCGGAGTATCCCGCGCCGGGGGAGGAGCGGGACGCCGCCGCCGATCCCGCCATGGCTGACGAGGAAGCCCCTGCGTCCTTCGACGGGGCGTGACTTTCATGACCTTCCGCGCGCCTTCATGGCGGATATGGCGCGCATGCACATTCGTTTAACCCTGCCGCGCGCCCGCAACCTTGCAAGCCATGGTGAACCCGATGCGGCTTCGCTCGCCGCTACCTATGCCTTCGGTATCGCGCGCAACCAGCCGTTCGTTGACGGCAACAGGCGAACGGCGGCGGTCGTCAGCGAAACCTTTCTGATGCTCAACGGCTACTTGCTTGATGCACCGATGCCGAACTCGTCGTCGCCTTCGTCGCCCTCGCCGCCGGAGACCTTTCCGAGGAAGAACTGGCCGACTGGTTTCGTTCCCGCATCGACACCGCCTGAAGCCGCCTCCCGCGTTCGTTCACCCCGATTTACGCGGTCGTGCGGTGGTGATATTCGTCTCGTCCGTCCCCGTCATGCGGCGGGACTGGAGGGGGCATTTCATGAAAAAATCGAAGCGCGCGCTGGTCGGCATGGTGGGGATCGACCTGTTCCTGCTGCTCGGCGCATTCTGGTTGGTGATGCAGGTGAAGGGCGGCGCGGGCACCAGCGTGCCGCCGGGCGAGGCGATCACGACGATCACCTCTATCGCCGGGGCCGCCATCGGCATTGTGACCGCTATCCTCGCCATGGCGTGGTTCGTGCACCGGAGGAACGGGAACTGAGCGAGCGGGCGCGGCGGACGCGCGGCCGGCCGGCATCGATTCCGCTCGCGCTTTCCCCCGGAAGCCTGTAACCTCACGGTCTCCACAGGGGGAGAATGACGATGATGCTCGGCTTGTCGCTTCCTGCCTTCACCATGCTCCATGTCGCCATCAGCCTTGTCGGCATTGCCGCCGGTCTGGTCTTTTTCGTCGGTCTTGCGGCGGGGCGGTGGCGGACGCTCTGGAACGGGCTGTTCCTGCTCTTCACGATCCTGACCAGCGTCACCGGCTTCCTCTTCCCGCCCAAGCCGATCGGACCGCCCTTCCTGTTCGGCGTGGTCTCGCTCATCCTGCTGGCGATCGCGGTCTTCGCCCTCTATGCGCGCGGGGCCTCGGGCCGCTGGCGCGCGGTCTATCTCGTCCCGGCGCTGATCGCGCAATGGCTCAACATGGTCGTGCTCGTGGTGCAGGGCTATCAGAAGATACCGGCGCTCCATGCCCTCGCCCCGACCGGCGCGGAACCGCCGGTGCTGGTGACGCAGGCCGTGCTGCTGCTGGCCGTCATCGGTCTGGGCTGGCGGACAATCGGGTCCGGCGTGGTCATGCCCGCCGGGCGCACGCCCCCGCTTTCCTGAAGCCGCCGCCCCGCTGCCTGCGGGTTCAGGCCGACTGCGCCGCGCCCTCGAGCAACAGTTCGCCTTCGTTCTCGCCTTCCCAGTAATGCACGCGCTCCCCGCGCACATGGATCAGCACCAGGCCCGGCGTCCTGACGCCCTGCGGCCACCAATGGTCAAGATCCCTGGTCCAGTGCTCCTCGAACTGTGCGGTGTCGCGCACCAGCTCGGCGCGGCCCTCGATCGCGATGAACAGCGGGCGAAAGCCCAGCAGACCGCTTTTGCTCTGATAAGTAACGGTGACGGTCGGGTCGCGCGCGATCTCCTGTGTCATGCGGGTGTCGTCGTCGGTGAAGAACCAGCTGTCGCCATCATAGTCGACCTCGCGGTTGTTGCTCATCGGGCGGGCGGCGATCGCGCCATTGTCGGCATGGGTGGAAAGCATCGCGAAATCGATGTCGCGCATATGTTCGGCAATCTGTGAAAGCGTCTTGGGCATGGATCATCTCCTGACTGAATGGTCATGTTACGGTATGGAAACGCATGAAACGGCGCCGGGATGCACTGCCCGCCGTCGGAAGACCGCGTGGATTCCTCATGCGGTCGCGTTCAAGGCCGGCCGACGCAAGGATGATGACGATGCCAACGGACCATGGGACGATAAGGGTGGGGATCGGCGGCTGGACGTTCGAGTCGTGGCGCGGCACCTTCTATCCCGAGGGGCTGAGGCAGGCGGATGAGCTGGCCTATGCCGCCGCGCATCTTACCGCGATCGAGATAAACGGCACCTATTACAGCAGCTTCAAGCCGGAAAGTTTCGCCAAATGGCGGGACGCCGCTCCGGATAACTTTCGCTATGCGGTGAAGGCGTCGCGCTTCTGCACCAATCGCAGGATATTGGCCGAGGCGGGCGAGAGCGTGGCGAAATTCCTGCGTCAGGGCCTGACCG
>JBFXHW010000305.1:0-3942 GCA_050176605.1 Sphingobium sp.
GGGCAAGTTCCGCAAAACGCGATGCCGTGGCGAACTCGTCATGCCGTTTCGCGCGCCGGGCCAGCGCCTCGTCATCGTCGCCCCATTGCTCGGCCTGCCACAGCTCGTCCAGTTCCGCCGCCTGCCATAGCTGCTGGATCGGGAAGGCGCGCTCAATCGCCGCGAGGCCTATCACCAGCGATCCGCTCAGCGTCACGAGGGTCGAGAGCGCGGCCAGCGTGAAGGGATCGTGCGCGGCGACGGCCGCGCGCAGGGCTGCCAGCGTATCATCGGGCTGTGCAACATGGACGATGCCGCCCGTCACCGCGAAGGTCACGCCATGGCGTCCGCCCGCCCAGTCGAGCAGGGGTTGCCATGATGCCTCCTGTCGCGCGACCAGTTCCACCGGCCCCTCGGCGCGATAACAGGTGAGATCGCTTTCGCCATAGGCCGCGATGCCATGCGCGAACGGTTCCGGATCGGGCGCGATCCGGTCAATCGCCGCGTTGGCGAGACCGGTCATCGGCATGGAGCCGGGGTTGATGTCCTCGCCCTGCGCCCGCCATTCCTCGGCGATCGCTTCGGCCAGCGCGGCGCCGGGTACGGCCAGCAATGCGCGCGCGGGGGTGCGCACCGGCCGCCCGTCGAGCGCGATGCCATGCCCGCTTTCGCCCGGAACGGTCTCGACCTCCTTGTAAAACCGCTTCATGGTCTCGCCATCATTCCGGTGGCGTTCGCCACGCCCGGCCGAGAATGCGCGGAACGACGATGGTCTGGAACATGCCGACGCTGGCGATGATCGCCCCCATGATCTTTGCCTTCTGCCCGGTGACGAAGCCGAATCGTTGCGTCGCGATCAGCAGGCCGACCATCAAAATGGCGATGCCCGACAGGCGAAACAGGTTGATTGCGAAGAAGCGCCCCTTTGCCGCAGCCTCTCGCGCGGCCTTCTGTTCGTCGGTTTCACTCATCCGGCGGCGATATGGCGCGCCAGATCGTCCATGTCCACCGCCACGGCGCATGCGCCCGCCGCGATCAGCTCCGCCGGAGTGTGATATCCCCAGCCGACGCCGATGCCGCGCATGCCCGCATTGGCTGCCATCTCCATGTCATAGCTGGTGTCGCCGATCATCACCGTCGTTTCCGGCGTGGCTCCCGCCTCGCTCATCGCCAGCATCGCCATCGACGGATGGGGTTTGGACGGATGCCGGTCGGCAGTCTGGAGCGTCACGAAATGGTCGTGAATGCCATGGCCTTCGAGGCAGAGCCTCAGTCCGCGATCCGACTTGCCGGTCGCCACGCCGAGCATCCAGCCCTCCGCCACGAGCTGCTCCATCAGCGCGGCGATGCCGGGATAGAGCGGCTCGGCGACCGCACCGCCCGCGCGCATCGCTTGAAAGGCCAGCTTGTATTCACTTGCGAGGAAGTCGTGGTAATCGGCCTCGCCGCCGGGCACGAGCCGCGCCATGACGTGCGGAAGCGACAGGCCGATCACCGCCAGTATTTCGTGGCGGCCGGGCGGGGTCAGCTTCTGCGCCTCGAAACAGCGCACCATCGCCTCGACGATATTGTGCTGGCTGTCGACCAGAGTGCCGTCGCAATCGAACAGGGCGAGCCGGTTGGCCGGCAGGCTCATTTGCGTCCTCTCGCCCGTGGCTTTCGGGTGGGGGCCGTACTCCGGCTGCGCCGTTCGCCGCGCCGCTCCTTGCGGACAGTCTTGGCGTGCTGGCGCGCGACCCGCTTCGCGTCATCCTTCGTCGGGCCGGTGTCGATCTCCTCGTCGAGTGGAAGATCGCCGGACGACAGGGTGAAACCGAGGCTGACGAGGCTTTCGGCGAAATGCAGCGGCAGATCCGCCTTCACGTCGACCCGGCCGCCATCGGGATGATCGATGCGGATGCGGCGGGCATGCAGGTGCATCTTGCGGCTGATCGTACCCGTCAGGAAGGCGTCCTTGCCACCATATTTGCCGTCGCCAACAATGGGATGACCGATCGAGGCCAGATGGACGCGGATCTGATGCGTGCGCCCGGTATGCGGCTGAAGCTCCAGCCATGCCGCGCGATTGCCAGCGCGCTCGATGACGCGATAGCGCGTGCGGGAGGGAAGGCCTTCCTTCTCGTCGACATGCATCTTTTCGCCGCCGGTCCCCGGTTGCTTGGCGAGCGGAAGGTCGATCATGCCGTCGTCTATGGAAGGAACGCCGACGACGAGCGCCCAGTAAACCTTTCGCGCGGTGCGACTGGAAAAGCTCTTGGCGAAAAAGGCCGCGGCGCGTGGACTTCGGGCGATCAGCAATGCGCCCGACGTGTCCTTGTCGAGCCGGTGAACCAGCTTGGGCCGGTCCTCTCGTTCGTAGCAGAGCGCGTCGAGCAGGCCGTCGACATGATCCTGCGTCTTGGTCCCGCCCTGGGTCGCGAGGCCCGGCGGCTTGTTGATCACGATCGCCTGCGCGTCGCTGTGGATGACGAGACCCTGCGCGAATTCCTCTTCCTCGGGCGACAGCCTGCGGCGGACCGGCCGGGCGCGGGCGGGCGCGGCCTTCTTTTCGACCGGGATCGGCGGAATGCGGATGGCCTGTCCCTCGGTCAGGCGGTCCCCCGGTGTCGCCCGCGCGCCGTCGACCCTCAGCTGCCCGGTGCGCGCCCAGCGCGACACGATGGCGAAGCCGACGTCCGGCAGATGCCGCTTGAACCATCGGTCGAGCCGGATGCCGTCGTCCTCGGCATCGACGATGACGGTCCGCGCCGCAGGTTCGATTTCCCGGCTCATGCCACCAACCGCATCAGCGCGAGGCCCGCGAACAGTGCCGCGACCGAAAGCAGGACCGAGAGCAGGGCATAGAGCGCCGCGGCGCCATGCTGCCCACGCTCGATCATCAGCATGGTCTCCAGGCTGAAGGAGGAAAAGGTGGTGAATCCGCCCATGGCCCCGACGCCGACCAGAAGGCGTATCTGCTCGCCACCGCCGACGTTGAAGCGCGCGAGCCAGCCCGCCAGCAGGCCCATCAGGAAGCCGCCGATGATATTGACGCCGAAGGTGCCCCATGGCCAGCCGGGGCCCGCCACATGCATGGCGAGGCGGCCGAACTGATAGCGACCCAATGCGCCCAGCGCGCCGCCGATCATCACGAGAAGGCTGTTCATGTCAAAAGCCCTATAGGGGTTTGGCGCGGCGTGAAACCTCGAATTTGGCGGTGCGCGATCAGCGGCTATGGTCGGCGATGAGGTCGACGGCCGTTCCACCGCCGTTCCGGGCCTTCACGGACAGATAATAGGCACCGCCCTTTCCGCGCCGGCCGCTCAGCACGTCCTCGCCATTCTGCTCAATATGATCGGCGGAATAGCCCGCGCGTCGCACCATGCTGTAATAGAAATCCAGCACCTCGCTTGCCGGGACAGGCGTCGTGAAACTGATCGCCCGGGTAATGCAGCCTTCCTCGTCGGTGCCCGCGGCCTCCATCAGGCTGCCCCCAGGATAGACAGGCAGCGCGGCAGGCAGGCTTTGCGACCATTGCGCCGCATAGTCGACCGGAACGCGGCGGCACGCCGCCCGATCAAGCCGTGCCGCGATCTTGCCGCCCAGCGTCACCGGATCGTCGGTCGAAGTGACCGATTTCGTGGCGGCGGGCGCTTGCAGCAGCTTGCCGCCTGCAAGCCTGAGCGCTTCCGTGCGAGCCTGAGGCACCGCAAGACGAGCGGGAACGGTGCCGGTCAATGGCGTATCCGCCGGACGGACCGCGTCGCGATTGGCCTCGCCGACCAGATCGGGATCGGTGGCGATCGGCGCTTCCAGCGCCTCGCGCAGCGCAGGGTCCACGCTGTTCTCCGTCAGCTTCGCGTCGAGGCGGGAAACCTCCGTCTCGTCCGCGCCGCCGCCGCAGGCCGTCAGCACAAGGCAAGCCGGCATCAGCGCGAAACAGGTCCGGCGGATTTTTCGCATGAGTTCCCCACTGTTCTTCCC
>JBFXHW010000306.1:0-3915 GCA_050176605.1 Sphingobium sp.
AGCTGACATCTTCCTTCACCTGTCGATGTCAGATCGCTGCCGCCCGTTCTGGATGACCCGCGTTCACCAGTCCGGGAAATTCCGACACGGCCCGAACTTGTTGGGCAGGCAGACTCTCCGTCCACTTTGGCTCGCAATTGCTGGCCATCAGGGAACGACCGGATAGAAGGGCTTGCCCCAGTCCTTGGCGGGATTGTTCATCATCAGATCGGCAAAGACGGGCATCAGGAAGCCGAGGATGGCCGCGCCATCGCGGACCTGCGTGCGGTTGACGCCGCTGTTCCAGGTCGAACCGCCATGGACCAGTTGATTGCGCAGCACGTAAAGCCGATCGAAGACGAAGCTGAGCACGCGCTTGGTATCGCCGCTCTGGATCGCCTGTGCGAAGGCACGCGAGGATGCTTTGAAGCGCTCCTCCCAATCCTCGAAGCCGGCAATCCCATTATGATGCTGCCAGAACGGATTGAAGACGTAGTGGTTATCCATCAGCAGCCGCACCGGCCCTGAAAAGCGCTGCCAGATCGCGTCGTAGATGCGGCGCTGGTCGTCGAGCGCGATAAGCTTGCCGAAGAAGTCCGCAAAAGCGGCACGCTCGCCCGGCTGGACCGTCTGGAATTCGCCCTCGTCGGCGTACGCGGCGTTGAACGCGATCCACAGGAAAATGAACCGCGCGTCGTCATCTGTCCCGCAGGCCTCGGCGCGGCCGATCCAGCTGATGGCGCGATGGACTCGCAGGCCCATTGTTTGCGGAAAGCCCTCGCGGATCTCGCGCTGCTTGGCCTTCAGTTCTGCATGGGTGATGCCCGTTTTCGTGGTCATTCCGTTTGGTTCCTGTTGCCTTATGGCAGGGCGTCGAAATCGCTCCTGCGGTGGTTTTCAACCAGAGTGCGCAGCCCCTCAGGCGCGATGACCTCGACGGCATCGCCCCACTGATAGAGATGCCAGGCCATCTCGAGCCAGCCTGCTGCATGAAAGCGCACGATGAGACCGCCATCCTCTTGCGCCTCGAGCGTCTGTTTTGGGTGAAAGCAGAATTCGCCTGCCCGCGCCGCAGCGCGCGGCGCGAAACGCCAGATGACTTCGTCATACTGTGCAGGGTCCTGATAGACGCCGAACGATTGCGCCGCGTAAACTTCCAGCGAAAAGCCGGGTGCCAGGTTGAAGCTCTCATCCAGGGTCTGGGCGCTCAGGATCCGATCCATCCGGAAATTCAGCATGTCTTCGCCGCGCGCTGGCTGGCGTGCGACGAGATAGCTGCGATGCCCCAGCAAGAGACCATGCGGCTCGATGATCCGCTCGGGCGCATCCTCATTACCGTAGCGCAACCGCAGGCGGAACGGGCCGCGCAGGCCCTCGATCACGGCATCCAGCACCGCCGCCGCCAGATTGACTCGTGGACCGGGCCGGGTGACCGATCCCATCGCCAGGAGGACAGCCTCGACATCGGTTTCGGTGCGCAGAGCATCTTTTGGCGTCAGGCGGGCCAGAAGTCCGTCGCGCAGATCGTCCAGCGCGGCTGCGTGGCGCAGCCGACCATCGCTGCGCGCCGTTCTACCGGCGATCTCCAAGGCTTCGATCGCTGTTTCCTGGCGGGGTTGGAGCCGGTCGAGCATTGTGTCGGCGACACGCCAGCGCCGTCGGCGGTCCGGGCCGTCTATTGCTTCAACGTTGGTGAACACAGTCTCCATCGCGTCGGTCATGCGCTGCGCCGTGCGGTGGGAGACGCCGAATTCCTCACAGATCTCATCAAGGCCGATGCCGGACCGCCGGGTGGCGGCCAACCGCGCCAGCCTGATTAGGTCCTGAGCTTTGGAAAACGACATGATCCAAATCCTGGCCGGAAACTATGTCAGATATTGACACCCCTATACGCTATGGCTGAACGTGCAATCTGTCGAGATGCAAGTCTTGTCGCGATTGCGCTCGAGCAGGGGGGCGGCAATGCGTAGTATTGAGGGTGGCCGGATACTTTTGTCCGCATCGGATCTGATGCGGTTCATGGGCTGCACCCATGCGACTGCGCTCGACCTCGCCCATATGCGCGGCCAAGGCCCGGCGCCCCGCGAGGACAGTGATGATGCCGCGCTGCTCCAGAAGCAGGGCGATGCCCATGAAGCTGCCCATCTGGCGAAACTCAAAGCCTCAGGTGTATCCGTCGTGGAGATTGCCCGGTCCGATCTCGCCGACAACGCGCAGGCAACCCGCGTTGCTTTGGCGGGCGGTCCGCAGATCGTTTTTCAGGGCGCGCTGCTCGGCGATAACTGGGGCGGCTGGTCGGATTTTCTCGAACGCGTCGAGCGCCCATCGAATCTTGGCCCCTTCAGCTATGAAGTGACCGACACCAAGCTCAAGCGGCGTCCCCATCCCAAACATGTCTTGCAGCTGGTGCTCTATTCGGACCTGCTGACGCAGATCCAGGGCATCGCCCCCGAATTTGCCCATGTCGAGCTTGGTGATGGCAGCCGCGCGCGCCTGCGGCTCGCCGACTATCAGGCCTATGCCCGCATGGCACGCCAACGGCTCGAGACCTTCCTGGAAAGCCCGGGACCGACGCGGCCCATCCCTTGCGCCGATTGTGCGCTGTGCCGCTGGGGCGATCATTGCGAAAGCCAATGGCAGGCCGAGGATAGCCTGTTCAACGTCGCCAATATCAGCCGCAGCCAGGTCAAGAAGCTCGAAACCGCCGGCATCGCGACCATGGAGGCGCTGGCCGGGTTCAACCACCCGATCCGCGGCATGGCCGAAAACACCCAGGCGCGCCTGGTGACACAGGCCCGCCTGCAACACCTCCGCAAGACCGGGGAACCAGACTTCGAGCTACGTCAGCCCGAGCCCGGCAAGGGCTTCGATCTGCTGCCCGCGCCGCAGCCGGGCGACATCTTCTACGATATCGAGGGCGACCCGCATTATGAGGGTGGTCTCGAATATCTGCACGGCGTTTGGCTCGATGGCGCGTTCAAGGCTTTCTGGGCGCATGACCATGCTGCCGAAGCGCGGGCCTTGTCCGATCTCCTCGATTTCTTCCGGCAAAGGCTCGCGGCTTTTCCCGAAGCGCGCATCTATCACTATGCGCCCTATGAGATCACCGCGTTGCGGCGCCTGACCGCCAAATACGGGATCGGAGAGGCCTTCCTCGATCGCCTGCTCCGCGAGCGGCGATTTGTCGATCTCTTCGCCGTGGTGCGCGGGGCGCTCATCGGCTCGGAAGCCAATTACTCGATCAAGTCGATGGAAGCCTTCTATGGTCGCAAGCGCGACGGCGAGGTGAAAACGGCAGGCGGCTCGGTCGTCGCCTATGAACGCTGGCGCGAAACCGGCGAACAATCGATCCTCGATGAGATCGAGGACTATAACCGCATCGACTGTATCTCGACCGAGGAGTTGCGCGACTGGCTGGTGAGCATCCGGCCCGCCGCGCCCTGGCCGATGCTGGCGGCCGACGCCAGCGACAAGGAAGTCGAGGAAGACGCCGACACGCGAGACCTGCGCGCCAAGCTTGCCGCCTCCGGCCTACCGCAGGAGCGGCAAGACATGCTGTTCAATCTCGGGTTGTTCCACAAGCGCGAGGCCAAGCCAGCGCAATGGGCGGTCTTCGACAGCGCCGGCAAGGACGAGGACGATCTGATCGACGATCTCGACGCACTGGCTGCTCTGGAAGCGATTGGCCCCGCCGAACCGGTCAAACGCTCGATGATGCGCCGCTATCGCTTTCCGCCACAGGAGACCAAGCTGCGCGCCGGTCGCAAAGCAACCGTCCCCGTCATCGACGGCTCTCCGGCCAGTGTCAGTATCGAAGAGCTCGATCGCACCGCCCGGATCATCGTTGTCAAGGCCGGGCCTGCCAAGGCGCATCTCCTGGCCGATCGCCTGACACTGCATCCTGACTGGCCGCTCAATACGGACGTGATTGCGGAT
>JBFXHW010000307.1:0-3910 GCA_050176605.1 Sphingobium sp.
ATCTGGGCGCGGCGATCGCGCGGCGGCTAGCGAAGGCGGGGCGCCGGGTCGTCATCGGTTCGCGTTCGTCGGAGAGCGCGGCGAAAGCGGCGGAGGAGCTGGGCTTCGATCTGACGGGGGCGGCCAATGCCGATGCGGCCGCCGCCTGCGACATTGTCATCGTCACCGTGCCGTTCGCGGCGCAAGGAGCGACGCTGGCCGGGATCGCGCCGCATGTCGCGGGCAAGATCGTCATCGACACGACGGTGCCGCTGGTGCCGCCCAAGGTGATGCGCGTCCAGCTTCCCGTCGAAGGAAGCGCCGCCATGCGCGCGCAGTCGCTGCTGGGCGAGGGGGTGACGCTGGTCTCCGCCTTCCATAATGTCGCCGCGCACACGCTCATCACCGATGCGGATGTCGACTGCGACGTGCTGGTGTTCGGCGACGACAAGGCCGCACGCGCCGAGGTGATCGGTCTGGCAGAACAGATGGGCCTGCGCGGGCTGCACGGCGGCGCGCTCGTCAATGCGGCCGCGGCCGAGGCACTGACCTCGGTGCTTATCTTCCTCAACAAAACCTATCAGGTCGACGGCGCCGGCATCCGGATCACCGGGACGCTGATCGAACCGACGGACTGAGGGTCGTCCTCGCGGCATGATCCAGATCTTCCCCTTGGACGGCATCGGCGAGATCGAGCCGGGCGCCGATCTCGCTGGCGTCCTTGCGGCGGCGGCGCGGGCAGCCGGGATCGTCCCCGACGCAGCCGACATCCTGGTCGTCACGCAGAAAATCGTCTCGAAAGCCGAGGCGCGCTTTGTCGATCTGGCAAGCATGACGCCCGGCGTGCGGGCGCTGGAGCTGGCGGAGATTACCCGCAAGGATGCGCGCCTGGTCGAGCTGGTGCTGGCGGAGAGCGTCGCGGTGGTTCGCGCTGCCCCCAATGTGCTAATCACGCGCCACCGCTCCGGGCTGGTGATGGCCAATGCGGGGATCGACCGATCCAATCTGGGGCCGGGGCGCGACGATGCCGTCCTGCTGTTGCCCCTCGACGCCGATGCCTCGGCGGCGCGGATCCGCGGGGCGCTGGCGGCGCTCTGGCCACAGGTGCCGGGTGTTCTCATCTCGGACAGCTTTGGCCGTCCCTGGCGCTACGGCGTCGTCAATGTGGCGATCGGGGCGAGCGGGCTGCCCGCGCTGATCGACCGGCGCGGCGAACTCGATCGCGAGGGGCGCAGGCTGGAGGTCACCCAGGTCGCGCTCGCCGACATGATCGCGAGCGCCGCCGGCATCGCGACCGGGGAGGGTGCGGAGAGCATACCCGCCGTGATCGTGCGCGGCGTGCCGGCGACGCAAGCGCCCGATGCGCGCGCCACCGCCCTCGTCCGCCCGCTCGCCGAGGATCTGTTCCAGTGAGCATAGTGGTGCTGACCGGCGGCGTCGGCGGCGCCAAGCTGGTGCTCGGTCTGATCCATACCCTTCTGCCCGGAGAGGTGACGGCGATCGTCAACACCGGCGACGACTTCACCCATCTCGGCCTTGCCATATCGCCCGATATCGACACGTTGCTCTACACGCTGGCCGGCAAGGCCTATGCCGCGCAGGGCTGGGGCCGCGAGGGCGAGACCTGGAGCTTCCTGGCGGCGCTCCGCTCGCTCGGCGGCGAAGACTGGTTCGCGCTCGGCGACGGCGACCTTGCGCTACATGTCCTTCGGACTGCGCGGCGCGCGGCGGGCGAGCCATTGTCGGCGATCACAGCGGATTTTGCGCGTGCCTGGGGGATAGGCGCGGCGATCCTGCCGATGAGCGACGATCCGGTGGCGACTGTCGTCCAGACCGGGGAAGGCCCGCTCGCCTTCCAGCGCTACTTCGTCGAGCGACGCTGCGAGCCGGCGGTGCAGGCAATCCGGTTCGAGGGGGCGGAGACGGCGCGCCCGGCGCCTGGCGTGATCGAGGCGATCCATGCGGCCGATGCTATCCTGATCGCCCCGTCCAATCTCTTCCTGAGCATCGATCCGCTGCTTGCCGTTCCTGGCCTTCGCGCGGCATTGGGCAAAGCGCGCGCGCCGGTCGTGGCGGTCTCGCCGATCGTCGGTGGCGTGGCGGTCAAGGGGCCGACCGCAAAACTCATGCGCGAGCTGGGTCTGGAGGTGAGCAACGCCGGCATTGCCGCCCATTATCACGGCCTGATCGATGGCCTGGTGATCCATAACGGCGACGATGCTGCGGAGGGTGTCGAACTCGCGCAAACGGACACGATGATGCGCGACGACCGAGACAAGATGCGCGTCGCAGAGGTGGCACTGATGCTGGCTACGTCGATCGGATCGCGATGATCTGGACCGCGATCGTCCCGCTGAAACTGCGCGCACTGAGAAAGTCGCGTCTTGCTTCCTGCATGTCACTGCAGGAGCGCCAAACGCTGAGCGACCGCATGGCAGCGCGGGTCCTCGCCGCATTGGATGAGGCAGGCATTCCAACGCGCGTGTTGTCGCCGGTGCCTTGGGCCGGCTTGCCATGGGAGCCGGACTATGGCGCAGGACTCAACGCTGAGTTGGATCGGGTGCGGGCGGCGCTAGCTTATACGCCGCTGCTGGCCATAAGCGGCGACCTGCCTCTGTTGACCGCCGGCGACGTCCGCTTGCTTCTCGCCAGCGCCGGGGAACAAGGCGTTGCCATCGCGCCCGACCGGCATGGCCAGGGCACGAATGCGATCGCCCTGCACGATGCCCGGCCGTTTGCCTTTTCGTTCGGTGAACGGAGCTTCGCCCGGCATCTCGCCGCGGCACAAGGTGCCGCAATTATTCGCGATCATCCCGGACTCGCCTTCGATCTCGACACGCCCGCCGATCTCGACGATGCGCGCCGCCTGGGGTGGGCGTGAGCTTCGATCGGCACCAAAGAACTTGAGAGTCTCGCTTCTGGAAGGAACCCTGGCGTGCGATCCTGGTCGAACTCGGCAAGCGCAAGTTGGTCGGGGGTCAGGAGGATATGATCATCGATGTCGCGCTCGATATGGCGGCCAGAAGATCGTGATGATTTTAAATGCCGGAAGAAAACATCGCCCATACGGATTTAAATGCAACCGAGAAGGGGCAGCAGGCCAGCTAGCGTGGTCTGAAGGCCGCGTTGCGCGATGATACGGACCGTATGCTCCCAGCAAAACCGAACCGCTCCTGACCAATCGAACGATGCGCCACGTCCGGCCCTCCTTTTCAGAAAGCCCATAGAATCAACAATCAATACCGATGTCTACACCCACCCGCGCACAGGTCTCATTATGCGGCGAATCCGGAACTGCGCAACTTACCAAAGCAACTGCGCACTTCGCTGATGAACAGATCAGGCACTTCGAACGCGGCGAAATGCCCGCCCCTGTCCAACTCGTTCCAGTGGATAAGGTTGGGCATGTGGCTTTCGCACCAGCTGCGCGGCGCACGGTAAAGCTCATTAGGGAACACACTGCATCCGGCAGGCAGTTCGATCCGTGCGCCGGAAAAGGCACCCACAGAACTTTCCCAATAGAGTCGTGCAGAGGATGTGCCGCTGTTTGTCAGCCAATAGAGCATCACATTGTCGAGCATGTCATCGCGCGTGAGGGTGGCAGGCAGATTGCCGTCATGATCGGTCCAGGCATGGAATTTCTCGATGATCCATGCGGCTTGCGCCACCGGCGAATCGGCAAGGCCATAACCAAGCGTTTGTGGCCGCGTTGCCTGCTGGATCGAATAACCGGACTCCCATGCATTGTAGTGAGCTAATGCATCCAACATGGCCTTCTCTTCGGTCGAGAGCTCCGCTGGTATGTCACGCGGCAGCACCATCGGTAGATTGACATGAACGCCGGCCAAGCCCTCCGGCCTTTGGGCACCCAGCGCGGTTGTGATTCCTGCGCCCCAGTCGCCGCCTTGCGCGACATAGCGCGTATATCCCA
>JBFXHW010000308.1:0-3865 GCA_050176605.1 Sphingobium sp.
AAGCGCCAAGGGCTCGCCCAAGGTTCCCTTTAGCGGCTCGAACCTGCCGAAATTGGCAATCCACTGTTTGTCGGTGAGGTCCTGAAGACCGACGCTTTGCGCCCACCGGTCGTTGCGGAATCGCAGGATCGTCTCGGGAAAATCCGCCGCTTTGACGGGATCACCAATACCGGGAATCACTTTTATGTCGGTGGCGGGAGTATATTTGGCGGCTTGCGGGGAAAGGATCATACGGCAATATGGGGGGCGATAGCGGAAGGGATCAAGCATGGCGGCCTATGAAGACAAATTTTGGTGGTCGAATGACGGCCTCCGCCTTCATTATCGTGACTATGCGGCCGATCCCGCCCACGCATCGCGGCCGATCCTGCTCTGTCTGCCTGGCCTGACGCGCAACGCGCGTGATTTTGCGGGCCTGGCGGATCGTCATGCCGGGAACTGGCGCGTCATCTGCCCCGAACTGCGCGGGCGTGCAGAAAGCGCGTACGCTAAAGATCCGATGACCTATGTGCCTTTCACTTATATCCAGGATATCGAACGTCTGTTGACCGATCTCGCGGCGCCGCGGTTCGTGGCGCTCGGAACATCGCTCGGCGGCATATTGACCATGTTGCTGGCGCCCACACATAAGGAAAAGCTGGCCGGGGCCATGCTGAACGACATCGGCCCGGATATCGAGGAGGCGGGGCTGGATCGCATTCGCGGCTATGTCGGCACCGGCAGTACGCATGCGACCTGGGTCCATGCGGCCCGGGCACTCGCGGAAAATCAGGCCGATATCTTTCCGAATTACAAGCTTGAGGACTGGCTGGCGATGGCCAAGCGGGTGTTCCGGCTCAACAGCAGCGGACGAATCGTGCTGGACTATGACATGCGCATCGCCGAACCCTTCAAGGTGCCAGGCAATGTCGCGGCCTTCGACATGTGGCCGCTGATGGCTGCCTTCCGTACCATTCCCACGCTGATCCTGCGGGGCGAGTTGTCGGATCTTCTGAGCGAGAAGACAGCCCGGCGCATGAGGGCCGATATCGGTGACGAAGCCGAATTGGTGACGGTGAAAGGCGTCGGGCACGCCCCCGCGCTTGACGAACCGGAATCGGTCGCAGCGATTGACAGGTTGCTCGAGAAGGTTCTTGCGCGTGAATGATACGCCGCCGCGTATCCTTCATCTCCACGGCAGCTTCAATCTTGGTGGCAAGGAAGCACGCGCAGTCCGGCTGATGAACCTCTGGCGCGACAGGGTCCAGCACACAATCGTTAGCGCGGATCCTCGGGCAATGGGTGCCCGGCAAGCAGTCGATCCACGGCTGTCCTGCGACTATCCTATGGAACAGGCCCCTTCTCTGCGGGGCAGACCGGGGCCTGTCCGATACTTGCACCTTGCGCGCTTCATGCAGCAGTTCGACCTTGTTCTCAGTTACAACTGGGGTGCGATGGATGGCGTCATGGCGCACCGGCTCTGGTCGACTTTTCTGCGCTTGCCCCCGCTTGTCCATCATGAAGACGGTTTCAACGAAGACGAAGCGGCGCGGCTGAACCCTAAACGCAACCTGTTCCGGCGCCTCGCCCTTGGCAGCGCCCACGCGCTGGTCGTCCCCTCGCACTGTCTGCATGACATTGCCCGCAAAATCTGGCTGCAGCCCTTGGCAAAGGTCGCTCTTATCCCCAATGGGATCGATGTTGCGGCCTACGCCGCCTTGGCCCGGCCGGATGCCATTCCGGGCTTTCGAAAGCGGGAAGGGCGCATCACGATCGGCACGCTGGCGGGCCTGCGCGCGGTCAAGAACCTCCCACGGCTGGTTCGGGCGGTCGCTCCACTGGGCGACAAGGTTCAGCTCGTCATCGTCGGCGAAGGGCCGGAAAGGCAGACCATCGCGGATCAGGCGGAGGCATTGGGCATGCGGGGCCGGTTGCATCTACCGGGATTTCTGCCGGATCCTTCGGCTTTCATCGGCTTGTTCGACATTTTCGCCTTGTCATCCGACAGTGAACAATTCCCGATCTCGCTGGTCGAGGCGATGGCCGCCGGACTGCCGGTCGTTTCGACCGACGTCGGCGATGTCGGAGCGATGTTGCCTGACGAGAATAGAGCGTTCGTGGTTGCACGCGATGATGAGGCAGGGCTCACCGCTGCGCTCGGCGGGCTCACCGGAGATATTTCCTTGCGAGCATCATTGGGGCAGGCGAACCGGGCGCACGCGACCGCGCATTATCAGGAACAAGCGATGGTTGCGCGATATGCGGCGCTTTATGAGGGCGCGTTGGGCTGTACCGGCATCTTGCAATGACATCGGGCGGGCTACTTTACATGAACCCGGATATCCGCAAATTTTCCATGCACCCCTCGGAAAACTTGCTATAGGCGACGGTCATCTGCGGCCACCAGGCCGATATCGGGAGCGAGATTAGTGTTCAAGGGTTTGAGGCCCATCAATTATGGCGGTCGCGAGGTCTGGCCTCTAGTTGAAGGTGGAAAGGGTGTTGCGGTTTCCAACCACATGAGTTCGGGAGCATGGGCAGCGGCCGGAGGGATAGGAACGGTCTCTGCCGTAAACGCAGACAGTTATGACGCCGCGGGACATCCCATCCCGCAAATCTATTCCGGGCGGACCCGGCGTGACCGGCACGAGGAACTCATCGCCTATGCGATCGAAGGCGCGGTCGAACAGGTGAAGCGCGCGTTCGAAATCGCGGGTGGACGCGGCGCCATCAACATCAATGTTCTCTGGGAAATGGGCGGCGCACAACGCGTGCTTCACGGCGTGCTGGAGCGGACAAGGGGCATGGTGGCAGGCGTCACCTGTGGCGCGGGAATGCCCTACAAGCTCTCTGAAATAGCGGCGCAATATGGGGTCTATTATCTGCCGATCGTCAGCTCCGGTCGAGCCTTTCGCGCGCTGTGGAAGCGTGCCTATTCCAAGGCGGCAGAATGGCTCGCCGCGGTCGTTTACGAAGATCCGTGGCTGGCGGGCGGGCACAACGGCCTTTCCAATGCCGAGGATCCGCTGAAGCCGGAGGATCCCTATCCGCGGGTGAAGGCGTTGCGCGACACGATGCGCGAAGGCGGCATTTCCGACGATGTGCCAATCGTGATGGCCGGCGGCGTCTGGTATCTGCGCGATTGGAACGACTGGATCGACAATCCGGAGCTGGGCACGATTGCCTTTCAGTTCGGCACGCGTCCCCTGTTGACGCGGGAGAGTCCGATCCCTCAGATCTGGAAGGACAAGCTGACGCAGCTTGATGAGGGCGATATCCTGTTGCACCGGTTTTCGCCGACCGGATTTTACTCGTCCGCAGTCCGCACTCCGTTCCTGCGAAATCTCGAAGCGCGAGCGGAGCGCCAGATTGCATTCAGCCTGGAACAGGCCGGAGATCATACTCATCAGCTCGATGTCGGGGTGAAAGGCAAGAATTTCTGGGTGACGCGCGGTGACCTTCTGCGTGCACGCGAATGGTCCGGTCTCGGCTTTGACAGCGCGTTAAAAACGCCCGATAACACATTGATTTTCGTGACAGACGAGGAGAAGGCTGTCATCAGGAAAGATCAGACCGATTGTATGGGCTGCCTCTCCCAATGTGCCTTTTCGAGCTGGATGGATAGCGAGACCAATTCGACTGGCCGTCTTGCCGATCCGCGCAGCTTCTGCATTCAGAAGACGCTTCAGGACATCGTTCACGGCGGCGATCCAGATCAGAACCTCATGTTCGCGGGCCATGGAGCCTATCGGTTCAGGCAGGATCCGTTCTATTCGAACGGCTTCGTGCCCACGGTCAAACAGCTGGTCGACCGTATCCTGACCGGGGACTGAAACCGTCGAGCGGCTTTCAGCTTTTCACCGGAGCCGGAAATCGGCCCACACCG
>JBFXHW010000309.1:0-3852 GCA_050176605.1 Sphingobium sp.
TTCTTCTCGGCCATGCGGGCGAGGATGTCGATGTCGCGCGTCACCAGCGCCGACTTGGTCACTATGCCGACCGGATGCCGGCGCGATTCGAGCACTTCCAGCACCTCGCGCATGATGCGGTACTGCTTCTCGATCGGCTGATAGGGATCGGTGTTGGTGCCGATGGCGATGGTTCGCGGCTGGTATCCGGGTTTGCCGAGTTCCCGCTCCAGAAGCCGCGCCGCATCCGGCTTGGCAAACAGCTTCGATTCGAAGTCGAGTCCCGGCGACAGGCCCATATAGGCGTGGGTGGGGCGCGCGAAGCAGTAGACGCAGCCATGCTCGCAGCCGCGGTACGGATTTATCGACCGGTCGAAGGAAATATCCGGCGAATCGTTGCGGGTGATGATGGTGCGCGGCTTTTCGACCTGCACTTCGGTCTTGAAGGGCGGCAGTTCCTCAAGAGAATTCCACCCGTCGTCGAAGACCACGCGCGCGGTCGGCTCGTATCTGCCCGACGGATTGATGCCGGCCGACCTGCCGCGGTTGCGCTCGGGCCTCACCCTCAGGCCGCTCTCTTCGATCATCGCGTTTGCCATATCTGCGCGTCCTGCTCCGAAAGCTGCAATATCGGCGCGCACGATCTGTTCCATCTTCGCCCGTTCCCAGGGCGCCTGTTTCGGGATTTGAGTCGCTGGTCTCATGAAATTATTCCTATTCCGATCATGAGAACAAATCAAGAACTTTATGGATAGATATGCCCAACTGGCGCCGGGCCGCCGTTTCGGATAATCGGTAAGGAATGCTGACCGTTCTGATCGAGACGAAGAACAGCGAGGAAGGATTGGCGCGCACGCTGGCGTCGCTCGTTTCCGGAGCCATAGAGGGTGTCGTGCGCGACGTGATCGTTTGCGACTGTGGCTCGGCCGATCAGACGCACCGCGTCGCGGAGCATGCGGGCTGTCATCTCGTCGCGGCCGGCCTCGCCGCCGCCATAAGGCAGGCAAAGAGTGAGTGGCTGCTGATCCTGGAGCCCGGCGCAAGACTTGCGGAAGGCTGGATCGAACCGGTGCTCATCCATGTCGAGCGCCAGTCCATGCCCGCGCGCTTCACGCCGTCGAGGGCGGCGCGGGCATCCTTTCTTGCGCACGTCTTTTCGCGGAAGCGGGCGCTGGCCCATGGGCTGCTGATTGCGAAAGGGCAGGCGGCCTCTCTTGCCCTGAAGGCGCGCGGCACGGAGGAAATGGCGCGCGGCCTGTCGGCCAAGCGGCTGACCGCCGAAATCATCACCGCAGCGCGCTAAGGGAGCGTCTGTTCGTGCACTGCCGCGACTTCATCGGCGTTCCGGCATAGATTTTATGGTCGCGCTCCGCTTCGCTGTGCTTGCCAGAGGATGACGAAGGCGGAAGGATGTGCGCTGGTCTCAGGATGGAAGGATGGACGGTATGAAGCCGACATCGACCTTCGTTGCCGGGAGCGGTGACGGCTATGAGCAGGTGATGGGCCGCTGGAGCAAGCGGCTTGCCGCACCCTTTCTCGATTTCGCCGGGGTGGCCGATGCCGAACGCGTGCTCGATGCGGGCTGCGGCACCGGCAGCCTGACCTTTTCGCTGGCCGGGCGCATGGATGGAGGTTGGATCGACGCCGTCGATCTTTCGGAGATCTATGTCGGACACGCCGCAGAGCGCAACGCCGATCCCCGCATCAGTTTCGCGGCCGCCGACATATGCGCGCTTCCCTATGATGCGGCGACTTTCGACCGCGTGCTTTCCATGCTGGTGCTGCACTTCGTGCCCGAGCCGCAGCGCGCGGTGAACGAATTGCGGCGCGTTGCCAGACCCGGCGCGACCGTCGCGGCGACGGTCTGGGACGTGCGCGGCGGCTTCGTCGCCAACCGCATGTTCTACGACACGGCCGCCGCCGTCGACGCGGAGGGCGCCCGTCGCCGCGCCAGAAACTTCACCCGGCCGATGACGCGGCCCGGAGAATTGGCTTCCGCTTGGCGCGAGGCCGGATTCATCGACATTCGCGAAGCCTCGCTGATGATCCGCATGGAGTTTTCGTGTTTCGATGACTACTGGGCGCCTTATTCGGGAAAGGATGGCCCGGGCGCGGAATATATGGCGACCCTCGACGATGCGGCGCGCCAGCGCGTCGGCGAGCTGGTCAGGGAAGCCTATCTGGATGGAGAGGCGGACGGTCCCCGATCCTATGCCGCCGTGGCTTGGGCGGTTTCGGGCCGCGTGCCGGGTTGAGGCGGCCGGGCTACTTGCCGCCGCGCCGCAGGTGTTCGTCCAGCCGCGGCATGATCTCCACGAAGTTGCAGGGCATGTGCCGGTAGTCGAGCTGGGCCTTGAGGATGCCGTCCCAGGCGTCCTTGCAGGCGCCGGGGGAGCCCGGCAGGACGAAGACGAAGGTGGCGTTGACGACGCCGCCGGTCGCGCGGCTCTGGATCGTGGACGTGCCGATCTTGTCGTAGGAAATGCGGTGGAAGACCGCTGAAAAGCCGTCCATGCGCTTCTCGAAGATCGGCTCCAGCGCCTCCGGCGTCACGTCGCGGCCGGTAAAGCCGGTGCCGCCTGTGGTGATGACCACGTCGATCTCGGGGTCCTTCGACCAGCCCAGCACCTTTTCCCTGATCCTTTCGATGTCGTCGGTGACGATGTCGCGCGCGGCAAGGACATGGCCAGCTTCGACGATGCGGTCAGCCAGCGTCTGACCGGATTTGTCGTCAGCCAGCGAACGGGTGTCGGACACCGTCAGAACAGCGATGCCCACGGGCATGAAGGGGCGTGTCTCGTCCATGCGTGCCATCATTGTCCGGCTCCCGAGGGAATGCTGCGTGTCGCGGCCACGAACCATTCCGGACGACGGCTGCGAATGGCGGCGGCGGCGCGCTTGGCCACATTGTTGGTTTCGAACAGGCCGAAGCAGGTTCCGCCCGAGCCCGACATGCGCGAGAAGCCCGAGCCGGCGCGGTCCAGCGCGGCGAGGACCACGTCGATGGTGGGATCGATCGAGCGGGCAGGGGCTTCCAGATCGTTGCGGGTAATGTCGAGCCAGTTGCGGATCGTGTGGAAATCGAAATGCGCGGGCAGCGGCGGCAAGGGCGGATTGTCGCGCCGCTGCAGCCTGCCGAACACGTCGGCGGTCGAGACCGAGGTGCCGGGATTGACCAGCACGAGGGCGAGCACCGGAAAATCGTCGACGGGCGAAAGCACCTCGCCGATGCCGCGCGCGACCAGCGGCGTTGCGGCCAGGCACATGGGCACGTCAGCACCGAGCGAAACGGCGATGCTGGCGAGTTCCGCCCCGCCAAGGTCGAGATGCCAATAGCGGTTAAGGGCCTTCAGTACGGCGGCCGCGTCGCTGGAGCCGCCGCCGACACCCGACGCGACCGGCAGGTTCTTTTCGAGGCTGATCCTGACGGGTTCGGGATGGTGTGCAGCCTCCCGCAACGCGTCGCGCGCCCGAATCACCAGATTGCCGCCGTCCACCGGAACATCCGCCGCATAGGGACCGGTGACGACGAACGCGTCCTCGTTGGTGGGCTCGACCGTCAGCCGGTCGCCGAAGCGGGTGAAGACGACGAGGCTTTCTAGCCGATGATAGCCATCGTCCCGCCGTCCGGTGACGTGCAGGGCGAGGTTGATCTTCGCCGGCGCGGCGCTGGCGAGCGAGACGGACTGGTCCACGAAAGGCGTCGCTCAATCCTTGGCGACGCGATACTCGCCGGTTTTCGGATCTCGAACCAGCGTGCCGTTCGCGCCCGTGCGGGCCTGCCGCTCCTCGCGGCGCACCATGGCGGTGACGCGCTCCGCCTCGCGCACGAACGCGCGGTATCCGAAAAATGCGGCGATCCCGATCACCGCG
>JBFXHW010000310.1:0-3852 GCA_050176605.1 Sphingobium sp.
TGTCAAAGTTCGCCTCTCCCCGGTTCATTCTACTGGGAATCCTCCCTTTGGCCGGCGCTTGTTCGACGGCCGTTGATCACCCGTCCCTCGCGCCACGGGCGGTCGAACGCTTTACGGTCGCCGTGCCGGAAACCGCACCGGCCGCCCCAACCGCCACACCCGCACAGCCAGCGAATGCATCCCTTCAGCAGCGCGTGGCGGCATTGGCGGCGCAGGCACGGCAGGCGGATTTGCGCTTTCGCGAGCGCCTGAGCGAAACCGAGCAGCGCGTTGAGACAGGCGGCTCCGCTGCTCCGGGAACCGAGACCTGGGTGCAGGCGCAGGCGGCGATCAGCAGCCTGGAGATGCTGCGCGCACCGGTGTCAGTCAGCCTCGCGGATCTGGATGCCTTGCAGATCGCGGCCGCCGAAGAAGGCGCAGGGACTGAGAGCCCCGTGCTCAGCGCGCTTCAGGAAGTAGAGATCATCGAGGCCGCGCAGCGCGCTTCGATCGACGCGCTCCGAGCCCGCATCGCCAATCCCTGACCCGGACGATCAGCGCACTTTCAATGCAGCGGCATGGCGACGGCCATTCTCGACATAGCCCTTCACGCCCACCTGATTGGAAGCGATTTCCTCGGGCGTAAGATCGCGCAGATATTTGGCCGGGCGGCCCGCCCAAAGTTGGCCGGAGCGGATGACCTTGCCTGATGTCAGCATGGCGCCGGCCGCCAGCATGCCGTCGCTTTCGATCAGCGCACCGTTGAGCACGATCGACCCCATACCGACAAACGCTCGATCATGAAGGGTGCAGCCGTGCAGCAGTACCATGTGGCCAACCAGGCAATCCTCACCGATGATCGTCGGATAGCCGAGTGAATCGTCATGGGGGCTATCGCAGTGAATGACACTGCCGTCCTGAACATTTGTGCGCGCGCCGATGCGGATGTGGTTCACATCCGCACGGATCACGCAATTATACCAGACACTTACATCATCACCGAGAACAACGTCCCCGATGATCCGCGAGCCGGGGGCGACAAATACCGAAGGTGCCAACTGAGGGGCGGCTCCGCCGAACGCCAATATGTCTGTTTCGCTCACAGCGTTTTAAACTCCATCCAGTCGCGGCCGAAATGCGCTTTCATGATCAACGCAGCAAGCGAGCCGCATGCGCCGCATGATAGGAAAGAATGCCGGAACAGCCAGCGCGCTTGAACGCCATGAGCGTTTCCAGGACAAGAGCGTCCCGGTCGCCCGCCCCGGCCGCTGCAGCAGCTTCGATCATCGCATATTCGCCGGACACCTGATAGGCGAATACCGGCACTTCAAACCGGTCCTTCACGCGCCGGATGATATCAAGATAGGGCAAACCCGGCTTGACCATGACGCTGTCCGCGCCTTCCGCGAGATCGAGCGCCACTTCGCGGAGCGCCTCTTCAGCGTTGGCCGGGTCCATCTGGTAAGTCTTCTTGTCGCCCTTCAGCAATCCGCGTGATCCCACCGCATCGCGGAACGGTCCGTAAAAGGCGCTCGCATATTTGGCGGCATAGGACATGATCTGAACGTTGACGTGCCCACTGCTTTCCAGAGCGCCACGAATGGCGGCGACGCGGCCGTCCATCATATCTGAAGGCGCGATGATATCCGCGCCGGCATTGGCCTGGTTGAGTGCCTGCTCCACCAATATGGCGCTGGTCGCATCGTTGAGCACGTAGCCTCGCGAATCGGTCAGCCCGTCATGACCATGTGCGGTGTAGGGATCGAGCGCGACATCGGTGAGCAAGCCGATCTCCGGCACGTCCTGTTTGATCGCACGGATGGCCCGGCACATCAGGTTATCGGGATTTAGTGCTTCGCGCCCGTCCTCCGTGCGAAGGTCGTGCGGGGTGTTGGGAAACAGCGCCAGGCACGGAATGCCAAGATCGCGCGCCTCGCGAGCACGATCGACCACCTTGTCGATCGACCATCGCGAAACGCCGGCCAGCGAGGTAATCGGTTCCTCAATGCCGCGCCCATCAGTCACGAAGATCGGCCAGATAAGATCGGCGGGCGTCAACACCGTCTCGCCGTGCAGTGCGCGGCTCCATGCGGCAACGCGGATGCGGCGCATCCGAAGAGCGGGAAAGGCGGCGGTCATGCCTCGCCCATATCGCGAAGCCGCCGCCTCGACCAGCTTTTGTAGTGGCGCAGCCGTCACTTGCCAGCCGCCGCAGCAAGGCCGCTATGCGCCAAATTCGATATTTAAGCTCTCATAGAAAGGAGAAAACGCCGGGATCATACCGGCTTGCTGCGCTAAAACATATCTGGCCCGACTTGGGCTGTTCATCATCAGGATCGTCCTCACAGAAGGCGACCGTAAATCGGGAGGTACACCATGAAATCCCATAAATCCTTTCTGCTTCTGACGGCAGCCGCCATTGTAGCTGTTCCGGCAGTCGCCTTTGCGCAGGACGCCGGAGGCGGAGCCAATGTCGCGGCGGAAGATACCGGCGAGATAATCGTAACGGCGCAACGCCGCGAGCAGGCCCTTTCGGACGTCGGCATGTCGATCACGGCGATCGGCGGCGAAGCACTCCAAACGCGTAATTTCAACGACGTCAGCGATCTCGGCAAGTTCGTACCGGGTCTTTCGATCAGCGATAGCGGCTTCAGCACGCCGATCTACACCCTGCGCGGCGTGGGCATCAATGAGCCCAGCATCGGCTCCAGCTCCTCCGTTGCCATCTATGTCGACGAAGTACCGCTGCCCTTCCCGGTCATGACGCAGGGCGTAACCCTTGATCTTCAACGGGTCGAAGTGCTGAAAGGTCCGCAGGGCACTCTGTACGGTCAGAATTCCACCGGCGGCGCGATCAACTACATCGCGAACAAGCCGACTGACGATTTCGAGGCCGGGATTTCCGGCACGTTCGGCCGATTCAATCGTGGCAGCATCGAGGGTTTCATCAGCGGCCCGATCGCCCCCACGCTCAAAGCGCGCATCGCCGGCCGCGGCAGCTTCGGCAGCGGGTGGCAGAAAAGCCTCAGCCGCGGCGACAAGCTTGGAAAAATCGAGAACTATATCGGCCGCGCCATTGTCGACTGGGAGCCGACTGAAACCGTGCGTGTATCATTCAACGTGAATGGCTGGATCGATAAATCGGACATGCTGGCTCCGCAGCTCGTGTCCGTATATCCGGGTAACTCGTTGAACGTCGATCGCAATCTGGTCGTCACGGACAACACCACCAACTGCGGCGTTTTGCCGGGCTGCCCAATAAATGCCTTGACCGGCACACCGGTCACCGCCGGCAGTCAGCCGGTAATAACGCGCCCAGAGCTGATCGGCAGCGGCAGTGCGCGACGCGCCGATTGGGATGCCGGACAGGATTTCGATCGCAACGACAAATTCTGGCAAGGTTCGATGCGGGCGGACTTTGAGCTGAGCGACACCGTCGCGCTGACGTCCATTACCTCGTATGCGCACCTGAAGCGCAACCAGAATTCGGAATTCGATGGCACTGCCGTTTCTGAAAATCTGCGCAACTTCCAGGAAGGCACGATCAAGTCTTTCGCGCAGGAAGTCCGTTTGACCGCCGACTTCTCAAGCGTTCACTGGTTGATCGGCGCCAATTACGGGCGTGACCGCACCAACGATAATCTGCAGCAGTATCTGCGGAACTCGTCCGCCGTACAAAATATCTTCGGGTTCAAATCGATCGGTGGCGGCATCACCGCCAAGCAGAAAATCGAAAGCTGGGCGGTATTCACCAGCCTCGACCTTGAACTCACCGATCAACTGACGCTGACGGCCGGTCTTCGTCTGAGCGAAGACCACCGTGAATTCCAAGGATGCGGTTTTGTCCTCGATACGTCATCCGGACCGGCCTAC
>JBFXHW010000311.1:0-3848 GCA_050176605.1 Sphingobium sp.
GGATCGCAGGTCGCGCCAGGCTGGTCAGACACCTTCTTTCTCGTCGCCCTGCGCAAATCCGAAGCGGAGAAGCTGGGTGAAGAAGGAGTGCGTGAGGAGTTCCGCAAGCGGATCGACTATATGCACAAGCTGTACTCCGAGGATGAGCCGATCCTCTACAAGATCCGTTTTCGAGGCTACAGGAAGAGTCGGCTCATCCGTGCGGACCGCCACATGGGCGACTTCCTGCGCTATCATGACACCTATCCCCGCTCGGCGCCGTTTGACGTTTGAGCGATCCGGATTCCGGAAATAGTGAGATGACGGAGGAGCTGGACCCGGCGGGCCGGATTGCGCTCGTCACCGGCGCCAACAAGGGTATCGGCTTCGAGATCGCAAAAGCGCCTTCCCTTTCGAGCGCCACCGTATTGGTGGGCGCCCGCGATGCCGATGCGGGAGAAGCCGCCGCATCGGCCATCAGGGCACAAGGCGGCATTGCAGAGCACATCAGGGTGGACCTGACCGATGTCGCGTCGATCGAGGCTGCAGCGCGGCTGATAGGTGATCGGTATGGGCGGCTCGACATTCTCGTCAACAATGTCGGGATTTCGGTCGAGGAACGCCGTAGCCAGCCCAGTGAAACCGATGTCGGCCTGATGCGGCAGACCTATGAAACCAACGTCTTCGGTAACGTCGCGATGTTGACACGCATGCTGTCGCTGCTTCACAAGTCCGACGCCGGACGGATCGTCAACATGTCGACCGGCCTTGCGTCCTTCGCCCTGACGGCAGGCCCGGACGCACCCTTCGCCAACATCCGGCTGCTCTCCTACAGCTCTTCCAAAGCGGCTCTGAATGCTATAACCGTGATGTTCGCCAACGAATTGCGGGACAGTGGAATAAAGGTGAATGCGGCAAACCCCGGCCTTTGCGCCACCGATATTTCCTCCGGCCATGGCCGGCCCGCGAGCGAAGGCGCCCAGATCGCAGTCAGGCTTGCCCTGCTCGGTCCGGATGGCCCCACGGGCGGCTTCTTTGGCGACAATGGCGCCGTTCCCTGGTAGCGGCGGGCCGCAATGGCTCTGAAAATGCCCGAACCCGATGCGCAGACGCTTGCGCGCCGCGCCGAGATTGTCGCCGCGATGCGCAGCATCGTGCCGGGGGAAGGCGTCATTGATCATGCAGATGGGCTCCGGCCCTATGAATCCGACGCCCTCACCGCCTATCGCCAGACGCCGCTGGTCGTCGTCCTGCCCGAAACCGTGGAACAGGTATCGAGGATATTGCGCTGGTGCCATGAGCGGCAGGTGAAGGTCGTGCCGCGCGGCGCGGGAACCTCGCTTTCCGGCGGCGCATTGCCGCTGGCCGATGGCGTGCTGCTCGGCATGTCGAAATTCAGCAATATCCTCGAAATCGACTATGCGGACAGGATCGCGGTCGTGCAGCCCGGCGTCACCAATCTGGCGATCACGCGCGCCGTCGAGGACCGGGGATTTTATTATGCGCCCGATCCCTCCAGCCAGATCGCCTGCTCGATCGGCGGCAATGTCGCCGAGAATTCAGGTGGCGTGCATTGCCTGAAATATGGGCTTACGACCAACAATGTACTGGGCGCTCAGGTCGTGCTGATGGATGGCGAGATCATCCGCGTGGGCGGTCGCACGCTGGATGCCGCCGGGCTGGACCTGATCGGCCTGATGGTGGGATCCGAGGGCCTGCTCGGTGTGGTGACAGAGGTAACGGTGCGTATCCTGCGCCAGCCGGAAACCGCTCGGGCCATGCTGATCGGCTTTTCGTCAGTGGAAGGCGCCGCACGCTGCGTCGCGCAGGTGATCGAGGCGGGAATCATTCCGGCCGGAATGGAAATGATGGACAGGCCGGCGACGCATGCCGCCGAAGCCTTCGTCAATGCCGGTTATCCGCTGGATGCCGAAGCCGTGTTGATCGTCGAATTCGACGGCCCCTCGGCCGAATGCGATCATCTGATCGAAAGGACGGATGACATCGCCCGCGCGAACGGCGCCTCTTCACTCCGCATTTCACAGGATGAGGCAGACCGCGCAACATTCTGGGCTGGCCGCAAGGCGGCATTCCCGGCGGTTAGCCGCCTGGCGCCGGACTATCTCTGCATGGACGGCACCATACCGCGCCGCCACCTGCCCGAGGTGCTGAAGAGGATCGGCGCGCTGGCGCGCCATCATGAACTGGGCGTCGCCAATGTGTTTCATGCGGGCGACGGTAACCTGCATCCGCTGATCCTCTATGACGCGAACCAGCCGGGGCAGCTCGAGCGCGCCGAGGAATTCGGCAACGACATATTGCGGCTATGTGTCGAGATGGGCGGTGTTCTGACCGGAGAACATGGCGTCGGCGTCGAAAAGCGCGACCTGATGCCGGAAATGTTCAGCGAGACCGACCTCAGGCACCAGCAGCGCGTCAAATGCGCGTTCGACCCCGAACTTCTGCTGAATCCCGGCAAAGTGTTTCCGACCCTGCACCGTTGCGCCGAACTCGGGCGGATGCATGTCCATCATGGCCAGCTCCCTTTTCCGGAGCTGCCGCGTTTCTGATGACCGAAAGCGCGATCCTGTTACCCCGCACCGAGAGCGAGTTGTGCGACATCGTTGCGTCTGCCGCAGCCAACACCCGGCTGCTGGCCATCCGGGGCGGAGGCAGCAAAGATAGTATTGGCGCGGACGCGCCCGATGCAGCACCGCTCGACATGACGGGCTTTTCCGGCATCACTGACTATGACCCGGCCGAACTGGTGATGACCGCTGGTGCCGGAACCCCGCTGACCGAAATCTTGAAAGCGGTGGCCGAGCGGAACCAGATGCTTGCCTTCGAGCCGTTCGATCACGCCCCGCTTTTCGGCCGGCAGCCCGGCCATGCGACGATAGGCGGCATCATCGCCGCCGGGGTGTCGGGTTCCCGCCGCGTATCGGCTGGAGCCGCCCGCGATCATCTGCTGGGTTTCCGGGCCGTATCCGGGCGCGGTGAGAGCTTCGTCGCGGGCGCACGCGTCGTCAAGAACGTCACCGGCTATGATCTGTGCAAGCTCGCGGTCGGCAGCTGGGGCAGGCTTTTCGCGATGACCGAGGTCACGCTAAAGGTGATGCCCGCGCCACCATTGACGCAGTCGCTTGCAATTGCTGGACTGGACCCGCAATCCGCCATCCATGCCATGGCCGCAGCGATGGGAAGCACAGCGGCGGTCGCAGCGGCGGCGCACCTGCCCACCCTGCCCGGCGGTGGTGAACCGGCGACCGTCCTGCGCCTGGAAGGTTTCGCCGCTTCCGTGAAGGCACGTGGCGCTCTCCTCGCCTCCGCGCTCTCCGATTTCGGTACCGTTAGACCGCTCGAGGAAGAGGAAGCGAACCTGTTCTGGCGGGGCATAACGAACGGCTTGTCGACCAGGCAGGACAAGCCGCTCTGGCGGATCAGCGTCCCGCCAAGCGCGGGCGCCACAATCATCAGCGCACTCGCCGATCAGGCAAAAGATTGGGCATTCGACTGGGCGGGAGGTCTGATTTGGCTTGCGAGCGGCGTCGACCCAGGAACCGTTCGGCGCGTCTCGGCCGACGCGGGCGGCCATGCTATGCTTCTGCGCGCGCCGCCAGAGATGCGGCAACTGGTACCCGCCCTCCATCCCCAGCATGCCCGGATCACTGCACTCGAAACCCGGCTGCGCCGGGCATTTGATCCTGCGGGCGTTTTCGAGACAGGCCGTTTCGGAGGGGCTGGCGATGAAAACTGATTTCAGCGCGACGCAACTCACCGATCCGGACATGGCGACCTCCGAATCCGTCATCCGCAAATGCGTGCATTGCGGCTTCTGCACCGCAACCTGTCCGACCTATGTACTGCTG
>JBFXHW010000312.1:0-3832 GCA_050176605.1 Sphingobium sp.
GACAGGATGACGAGATCGACGGCGGGGCCGGGCTGGCCATCGGTCGAATAGGGAGGATAGAGGGTCCAGCCGCCGCCATGGCCTGACGATCCGGAGGCGCCGGGAACAAACATCGACAGCACGAACAGGATGAGCGACGCCGCCAGCAGCCAGAACGAGATGTTGTTCATCCGTGGGAACGCCATGTCCGGCGCGCCGATCACGATCGGTACGAACCAGTTGCCGAAGCCGCCGATGAGGGCCGGCATGATGACGAAGAAGATCATCACCAGGCCATGGGCGCTGACGATCACGTTGTAGATGTTGGGATCGGCGAAGAATTGCAGGCCGGGTTCCTGCAGTTCCATGCGCAGCGCGACCGACAATCCGGTGCCGAGTATGCCCGCCAGCATCGACAGGATCAGATAGAGCGTCCCGATGTCCTTGTGGTTGGTCGAAAACAGCCAGCGCGCGACAAAGCCGGGCTTGTGTTGCGTTTCCGTGTCGGCGGTTTCGGTCATCGCATCTGGCCCTTTTGCTTCAGGCGGGAGCGATGGTTTCGGGGGAGGCGGCGGGGGGACGTCACCGCCGCGTTTCGGGAACCAGGGCCCCGCCGATGTGTGTCGGATCAGTCCGTGACGATCGCGTCCATCGCGATATCGTGAGGCTGCGGATAGATGGTCGCGATGCGGCTCTGCCCGTAGCCCACGCCGATCGCAAGCGGCTTCCTCGGCATCGCCGCCAGCGTCCGGTCGAAGAAACCGCCGCCATAGCCCAGCCGGTATTTCTTGTCGTCGAAACCCACGACCGGCGCGATCACGATGTCCGGCTGGACCGCCGGCCCGCGCGAGGGCACCAGGATATTCCAGACGCCGCGCTCGAGCCGGTCGCCGGGCGTCCAGATCCGGTACTCCAGCGGCCAGCCTTTCTGGATCACCACGGGCAGCGCGATGCGCCCGCCGCGCTCGATGATCTCGACTCCCCAGTTGCGAAGGTCGGGTTCGCCGCGGAAGGGCCAGTAGGTCCCGACGATGCGGCCTGCCACTCTCCCGATCGCCCGGTCGAGCCGTCGTGCGATCGCGTCGGAGCGGACCTGGCGTTCGGCCGGGGTCAGCGCCAGCCTGGTTTCGATCAGCCGTTTGCGCTCGGCCTTTCGCCATCTCAGCACATCGGTCCATGCCGCGGACCGGCCCGGGACCGCCTGAAAGTCGGGCGACAATTCATGCATGAAACACGGCGGCGAGGCGTATTCGACTGACTGCGAGGTATCCGACATGGACGAGATCCCGTGTTTGACAGGGAACAGGCTGCTCCCCGTCAAAACGAAAGGCAAACGGAATTAAATGCGCTATGAGTGCAAAAATTTTGCATCAATGGAGACCGCATGGACATCGACCGGGCCCGCACTTTTCTCGAGATCGTCCACACCGGGAGCTTCCTCAAGGCGGCCGACCGGCTGCACGTCACCCAGACGACGGTGAGCGCGCGCATCCGCACGCTGGAGGACGAGCTCGGCCGGAAGCTGTTCGTGCGCAACCGCAACGGCGCGGTCCTGACCGCCGCCGGACGCGAGTTCGAACGGTTCGCGCAGTCCTTCCTGCAGGTTTGGGAGCGCGCCAGGCAGCAGCTCAGGGTTCCGCCGGGCCGGACCAGCGTCGTCGCGCTGGGCGGCGAACTCAGCCTGTGGAACCCGCTGTTGCTCGACTGGCTCGTCTGGATGAAGAGGAACCAGCCCGGGATCGCAATCCACGCCAATGTCGGCGTGCCCGATCAGCTCATCGAGCAGCTTCGCACCGGGGTGCTTGACATCGCGGTCCTCTACGCTCCGATGCTCCTGCCCGGTTTCAGGGTCGAGCTCGTCGAGGAAGAGGAGCTCGTGCTCGTGCGGACCCCGCCTGCCGTGGGCCAGATCCGGGAGCCCGACTATGTCCACGTCGACTGGGGACCGCAGTTCGCGGCGACGCGGGGGCTCGGCCCCGCTTTCGGAGAGCCGGGACTCATGGTCGGCCTCGGACCGCTCGGGCTGAGTTACATCCTGCGCGCCGGCGGCATGGGCTACTTCAGGAAGGGCGCCGTGAAACCTCATCTGAACGCAGGCGATCTCGAACTGGTTGAAGGCGCGCCGCAATTCACCTACCCGGCCTATGCGGTCTTCCCGGAGGCGGCCGAAGCGCGCAGCGACATGCTTGACGCCTTGCGCGGCCTCAGGGAGGTCACGTCCGCCCATTGAAGGCTTCCGCTCTTCGGCGATTGGCGCCCGGTCAGTCGCGGCGCTGTGGGTCGAGCAGTCTGCCGATGACCAGTTCGCGTCCGGCCCGGCTGATGCCGACGCCGTCTGCCCTCGGGACTGCGAGGCCCAGCTCGATCAGCCGCTGCCCCATGGCTTGCGTGAGCGCGGGATAAGGTCCGCGGTTCATGCGCTTCAGCGCTGTCCGCTCGTCTTCCGAAAGGTCACCCCACGTCGCAGCCGATGACGCTTCCGCCGGCGCGGCAGCCGCGGCGTCGTCGGTCCTGCGATTTGGCCTGATCCGCGCGCTCAAGGCACGTCGTCCATGGCCGTTATCCCGCCTTCTCCCTCGAGGGTGGCGATCCGGCGCACGTCGGCTCGGCTGAACTTCAGCCGGACTCCGACACCGCCTCCATTCTCGGCGATGAACACCGCGCCAGCGTCCGTGAGCGCTCGCTCGAGCTTGCGCCGGTCGTCGCTGGTCGGCTTGCCGAGCCTGCGCTCGAACGCCTCGATCGTGGCGACGTCGACATCTGCCTTGCGCGCCAGCAATTCCCGCGTCCATTCGACCAGGGCTCGCGCGGCGCGGCACTGAGGGCCTGTTATCATGATCGACATGTTCTCCTTCTTGCCGCGCAATCAGGATGCGACCGCGAACCCTTCCTTGCAAGCTTCATCCGATGAGCCACGCGGCGGCGGCCATGTCCGCCGGACAAGTTCGCGCCCGCCGCATGGCATGACGCCATGGACCTGGCGTCGCGAATGCTCGCGCCAGACAGCGCTGCGTTTCACGCGAGCATGAGAGACGAGCCGGAGGTCTTCCGCCGGGCGCGCGCCAGCGCTGACGACACGCCGACGGATGCGTCCTGAAGGGGCTGGATGTCGGTCGCTCAGCTCCCGCCCAGCACGGAGTCGACCGCAGCCGCGGTCGCTTCCACGACGATGTCCGCTTCCTCCGTCGACAGGCAGAGCGGCGGCGCGAAGCCGAGGATGTCGCCCTGCGGCATGGCGCGGCCGATGACTCCGCGCTCCAGAAGGGCAGCCGCGACGCGCGGCCCGACCTTCTCCGAGGCGTCGAAGAATTTGCGGTCGTCCTTGTCCGCCACGAACTCGACCGCCGCCAGCATGCCGTCGCCGCGCACGTCGCCGACATTGGCGTGGTCGCCGAGCGCCGCGGCCAGCCCGGCGCGGAAATAGGCGCCGGTCGAGCCGGCATTCTCGACCAGCCCGAGTTCGTCGATCAGCTCCAGATTGGCGACGCCGGCCGCCGCGCAGATAGGATGCGCCGCATAGGTCCAGCCGTGGCCGATCGGCCCGAGCCTGTCGGAACCCTGCACCAGCACCTGCCAGACCTTGTCGGAAACGATGACGCCCGACAGCGGCGCGTAGGCCGAGGTCAGGCCCTTGGCGATGGTGATCAAATCCGGCTTGATGCCGTAGTGGTCGGAGCCGAACATCGTCCCCAGCCGGCCGAAGCCCGTGACCACCTCGTCGGCGATGAGCAGCACGTCGTACTTCTTCAGCACCGCCTGGATTTTCGCCCAGTAGCCGGCCGGCGGCGGCACGATGCCGCCGGTGCCGAGGATCGGCTCGCCGATGAAGGCGGCGACCGTCTCCGGTCCCTCC
>JBFXHW010000313.1:0-3828 GCA_050176605.1 Sphingobium sp.
CCTCCATCGACACTATCATGTGCCAAGCAGAAATCCAGCTATTGGGCATATCGTGTTGGAACCGGCAGGATAATGAGGATAGTGTCGATTTCCACGGAGGTGCCTGATGACTTTGATCCATCGGCTGGATGCGGCGATCGGAGAACTCGCCAGCATCCAGGAGAGGTTGCGCGCGATCGTTCAGGGAACGGAAGACAACTGGAAGCACAGCTATGTCGAGCTCCGGCGGCAGATGCAGGCGACCTTCGATCGCATGTCTGTTCTGACGGAAGAGATAAAGCTGTCAGGTATCGTCCCCGATCTGATCACCCAGTATCGGGAAAGGTTGTCGAAGCTCCGTCACAAGACGGCGCTGCATCAGGCAAGCTGGCCGGTCGTGCTGATAGACCCCTCCGACCCGGCCTATGCGACATCTCGCGTCGAAGTGCGGCAGGCCGCGCGGGATTTCATCGTGACGGCAAAGGAGGTGTTGGCTGCCCTTCGCCGGACGGAATGAACTTCAGCCAATCCGGGAGTTTCCGACCATGAAGATTGCCCTCGCCGGTGGCGGCGCCTTTGGAGAAAAGCATCTGGACGGCCTGAATCGGATCGACGGCGTGGAAGTCGTTGCCCTGTGCGGCCGGCGGCAGGAGCCGACAGAGGAAATGGCCGCGAAATATGGCATTGGCTTTGCGACGACCGATTATGAGGCGCTGCTCGCCCGTGATGATGTCGACGCCGTCATTCTATGCACGCCGACACAGATGCATGCATCCCAGGCGATCGCCGCGATGGACGCCGGCAAGCATGTCGAGGTCGAGATACCGCTGGCCGACAGTTGGGCAGACAGCGAAGCCGTGCTGGCAAAGCAAAAGGAAACGGGGCTTGTCTGCATGGTCGGCCATACCCGGCGTTTCAATCCCTCGCACCAGTGGGTGCATAACAGGATAACGGCCGGCGAATTTGCAATCCAGCAGATGGATGTGCAGACCTTCTTCTTCCGCCGCAAGAACATGAATGCGAAAGGCGAACCGCGTAGCTGGACCGATCATCTTCTCTGGCACCACGCAGCCCACACGGTCGATCTGTTCGCCTATCAGGCAGGGCCGATCGTGAAAGCGAATGCGGTGCAGGGGCCGGTTCATCCCGATCTCGGCATCGCCATGGACATGTCGATCCAGCTCAAGAGCGAAAGCGGGGCGATATGCACATTGTCGCTCAGCTTCAACAATGACGGGCCGCTCGGCACCTTCTTCCGCTACATCGGCGATACCGGAACCTATATCGCCCGTTACGACGATCTGGTCGACGGCAAGGACAACGTCATCGACGTGTCGAAGGTAGCCGTGTCGATGGACGGCATTGAGTTGCAGGACCGTGAATTCATCGCGGCGATCCGTGAAGGCCGGGAACCGAACAGCTCGGTCGCACGGGTTCTGCCCTGTTACAAGGTGCTGGGTGATCTGGAAAAGCAACTGGAGAGCTGAACATAATGGGTCTGCCAAGCCGCAAGATTGGTCCGTTCGAGCTGAGCGCGGTGTCACTGGGCTGCATGAACCTGAGCCATGCCTATGACGTAACGCCATCGGAAGAAGACGCCGGACGCCTGCTCAACCATGCGCTCGACCGGGGCGTGACGATGCTCGACACGGCGGCCATCTATGGCGCCGGTGCGAATGAGAGGTTGCTGGGCAAGTCCGTGATGCACCGGCGATCCGAATTCACGCTTGCCAGCAAATGTGTGCTGGACCTGATCGACGGCAACCGTGTGCTTGACGGACGGCCGGAAACCGTGACCGCGTCGCTCGACCGATCGCTGAAACGGCTTGGCACGGACCATATCGACCTGTTCTACCTGCATCGGCTCGACAGGAATGTGCCGATAGAGGAATCGGTCGGCGCGCTCGTTCGTGCGAAGGAGGCGGGCAAGATCGGCCATATCGGCCTTTCCGAAATGTCCGCCGAGACGGTACGCCTGGCGCATGCGGTGCATCCGATCGCGGCGGTCCAGAGCGAATACAGCATCACCACGCGGAATGTCGAAATCGGCGTACTCGATGCCTGTGAGGAATTGGGGATTGGCTTTGTGGCCTTTTCCCCAGTGGCGCGGGGAATGCTGGCCGGCGCGGTTCGCAACGACGACTATGCGCCGGGCGATCTGCGGCTCAACATGGCGCGCTTCGTCGAACCCAATCTGACGCACAATCTGGAGGCCGTACGGGCCTATGAAGCACTGGCCAAGGAAGTTGGCGTTACGCCGGCGCAGCTGGCCATCGGTTGGGTCTTGTCTCGCAGGTCGTTCGTTGTCGCACTGCCGGGCACCCGGTCTCCCGCGCATCTCGATGAGGATCTGGGCGGGGCCAATGTGAAGCTCCCGCCTGAAACGGTCGCGGCAATCGATCATATATTCTCGCCGGGCGCGATCCGCGGAGCGCGCTATAACGGACCGACCCAGGCGCAGATCGATACGGAGACCTTTCCCGACGAGGAACTCGCCTGACCGCCGACGGTGGCTCGTCAGGGAAGGCTGGCGACAAGGATATCGGAAGGTTCGGCGAGAAAAAGGCTGCCGCCCGTGCCTTGCCAGCATTCGCCCGGTACCCATGATTCCCCGTCGATCGTGCCGGACCCGCAAACCGGGATAAGCCAGCATTGCCGCTCCGGCAGGGAATGCTCTCCTGCTCCGCGCGCGATCATATCGAGTCGGAAGGGCTGGTCCGAACCGTCGAGCAAGGTTCTGGTGCCGTTCTTGATAGGGGCTGTCGCCACCGGTCGGTAGGGCTGGATATCGCTGACCGGAATGCCTTCGTCGAGGTGCAGCGGCCGGTCGCGTCCATAGTCGTACAGGCGATAGGTGACATCGTTGTTCTGCTGAACCTCGATCAGCGTGAGGCCCGCTCCGATCGCATGGATTGTTCCTGCCGGGATGTAGAAGAAGTCACCGGATGACACCGAAACCCAGTCCAGCATTCCCTCCACCGAACCATCGAGCGAGGCCGCGCGCAGGGCTTCGCGGCTGACAGCTTTCTTCACGCCCATGCCGATCACCGCGCCGGGTTCCGCATCGAGGACATACCAGCATTCCGACTTGCCGCCTTCGAGACCGGATTCCCGTGCCTGCGCATCGTCGGGATGAACCTGAACCGATAGCGCCTCGCTGGTGAACAGATATTTGACCAGCAGCGGCTGCCTGCTCCCGTCGTCCGGTGCGAACCAGATTTCGCCGACGCGCTTCCCCGCATCCGCCCGGAACATAGCGGGAAGATCCGTTCGTCCCCACGGCTTTTCGACCGCGAATGTGCCCAGTTTCATCATGGCTATGCCTTGCCCAACCTGACGTGATTAATTCACGGCAATGGATGACAGCAAATGATGAGAATTGGGAGCCTCTGTCGAGACCAAAAATCACGAACCGTCGCCCGGGACGCTCATATCGTCGGCGCACCCGGGAGGATTGACTTGTATGGCCGCTTACTGCTCCGCTTGCGCCAACATATCGAGTGCGACATCGACGATCATGTCTTCCTGTCCGCCAACCATGCGGCGGCGGCCCAGCTCGACGAGAATCGCGCGGGTGTCGACGCCATAATCATGGCTCGCCTTTTCTGCATGACGCAGGAAGGACGAATAAACCCCCGCGTAGCCGAGGCTCAACGTTTCGCGGTCGACGCGCACCGGGCGGTCCTGCAACGGGCGCACCAGTTCCTCCGCTGCATCCATCAGGGCGAAGACGTCGCACCCATGGTTCCAGCCCTTGCGGTCGGCGGCGGCGATAAACACCTCCAGCGGCGCATTGCCCGCACCTGCGCCCATTCCGGCGAGGCTCGCGTCCAAGATCGGAAGAGCACA
>JBFXHW010000314.1:0-3823 GCA_050176605.1 Sphingobium sp.
TCAGCCGTTCAGTGCGGACTGAAAAATCCTTGGCGGGGGGCGGAACAGAAGCCGGCCGGGAGTTGCTGCTGACGGCATCGCGAGCGGTAGCCGAGGACATCGACCGCGCCTTCGACATACTTTTGGCCACGCCCGAGGATCCGCGCAGAAAATTATACGATGCCATGCGTCATGCCACGATTGGCGGAGGAAAGCGGCTGAGGCCGTTGCTGGTCAAGGCGACGGGCGACCTGTTCCATCTCGATCCGGATCATCTTCTCCGCGTTGGTCTCGCGGTCGAATGCGTTCATGTCTACAGCCTGATCCACGATGACCTTCCCGCCATGGACGACGACGACTTGCGCCGGGGAAAGCCCACCGTCCATCGCGCCTTCGACGAGGCGACCGCGATCCTTGCAGGGGACTGCCTGCACGATCTGGCCTTCGACATATTGGCGGACGAGGCGACGCATCCCGATCCTTTCATACGCTGCGAGCTGGTGCGCGCACTCGCTCGCGCGGCCGGCCCCAGCGGAATGGTTGGTGGGCAGATGATGGATCTGGTGGCGGAAGGCGAGACATTCGACCTGCAGACGATAACGCGGCTTCAACAGCTCAAGACCGGCGCGATCATCGCCTATTGCGTGGAAGCGGCGGCGATCATGGGCCATTTGCCTCCGGAAGGCCGGACTGGCCTGCATGGGTTTGCCCATGACATTGGCCTTGCTTTCCAGATCGCCGACGATCTTCTCGATATCGAGGGCGATGAGGCACTCGCGGGCAAGGCGCTCGGCAAGGATTCCGAGGCGGGCAAGCAGACCTTCGTCTCCCTGCTTGGCGTGGAGCGCGCGCGCCAGCAGGCCCAAATGCTGGTCGATCAGGCGAAGGCGCATCTGCACGATTTCGGTGAGTCCGCCGATCTGCTGCGCGCCATCGCGGACTATATCGTTGAAAGGGATCGCTAGAAAATGAACAGCACGCGCATCGGGGTCTATCCCGGCACATTCGATCCGATCACGCTGGGTCATATGGATATCATTCGTCGCGGCGCGAAGCTGGTCGACAAGCTGATCATCGGTGTGACGACCAATCCCAGCAAATCGCCCATGTTCTCGGTTGAGGAGCGACTGGACATGGTCCGGCGGGAATGCGCGGATATCGGAGCCGAGATAGAGGTTGTGACGTTCGATGCGCTGTTGATGGATTTTGCCGCACAACAGGGCGCGGGCGTCATAATTCGTGGCCTTAGGGCGGTCGCGGACTTTGAATATGAATATCAGATGGCCGGCATGAACCAGCAGATCAATGCGCAGGTCGAGACGGTCTTCCTGATGGCCGACGTCTCGTTGCAACCGATCGCATCTCGACTGGTCAAGGAAATCGCGCTCTATGGTGGCCCGATCCACCGCTTCGTTTCGGCACGAGTCTGCGAGGAAGTGGTTGCCCGTGTCGCGAAACTGGGTCGTAAGGGCGGGTGAGAGTCATTTTCGGTTCAGCCCAGGGCGATTATCGCGCATATGCTGCCCCCAAGAATCGTTGCTGGAGAGATTTTTCGATGAAGTTCAATCCGCTATTCCGTTCGTTTTTCGCCTTGCTGATCATGGTTGCTGTCGCGGGCGTCGGCGTCGCGCATGCGCAGGGACGCGGCCAGGCCGAGGAAATGGAAAAGGCAGAGCGTGCCGCAAAGGCGCGGGAGCAGGCTGACGAACTCCGCAAGGAGCCGCACAAGGTGGCACCGCCCGCTTCCGTCTCTTATGATCCAGCGAATGTCTGGGTGCTCGATCTTTCCGATGGCGGATCGGTGAAGATCCAGCTTCGCCCGGATGTCGCGCCCGAGCATGTCCAGCGGATCAAGCAGCTTACAGCGAGCGGCTTCTATAACGGCCTGATCTTCCATCGCGTAATCGACGGCTTCATGGCGCAGGGCGGCGATCCGAAGGGCGACGGCACCGGCGGATCGGAGCTTCCCGATCTCAAGGCGGAATTCAACGACCTCCCGCATGTCAGAGGAGCCGTTGCCATGGCGCGCTCGGCATCCGAGGACAGCGCCAACAGCCAGTTCTTCATCATGCTGATGCCCCGTATGCAGCTCGATCACAAATATACCGTTTTCGGCAGGGTGATTTCGGGCATGCAATATGTCGACGGCATTGCGAAGGGCGAGCCGCCCGCCGAACCGACCAGGATCGTGGGTGCCCATATGGAGGCAACGGACAGCCAGGCGGGCTAGAGTTGAGTGGGCCGAGCTGAGGCCCGAGGCGTGATAGTGCGGTTGCGTGGACGTTTCCCTTTTCGATTTTGAACTTCCGCCCGAGCGGATCGCGCTGCGTCCCGCAGTTCCGCGCGACGCCGCTCGCCTGTTGGTGCTTGAGGGAAACGGGACGCGTGACGCCAGTATCGGAGACCTGCCGCGCCTGCTGCGCTCCGGCGACTGCCTTGTCTTCAACGATACGCGGGTGATACCGGCGCAGCTTGAGGGGATGCGCGGCGGCGCCCGCGTTGGGGCCACGCTTCACAAGCGCCTTGACCTGCGGCGCTGGCAGGCGTTCGTGCGCAACGCCAAGCGCCTGCGCGCCGGCGATCGGATCGAGTTCGGGCACGGCGTGACGGCAATCGCTGAAGCGCGAGACGAGGAGGGCGGCTTTACGTTGTTCTTCGAGGGGGAAGAACCGGTCGAACTGTTGCTGGAGCGGGCAGGAACGATGCCGCTTCCGCCCTATATCGCCGGGAAGCGGCCGGTCGATGAGCAGGACCGGATCGATTATCAAACCATGTTCGCCCGAGAGGACGGCGCCGTAGCCGCGCCGACCGCTGCGCTCCATTTCACTCCCGACCTCGTGGCGTCGCTGAAGGCGGCTGGTGTCCATATGGAGACCGTGACCCTGCATGTTGGTGCGGGGACTTTCCTGCCGGTCAAGGCCGACGATACTGACGATCACCGCATGCACGCAGAATGGGGCAGCATAAGCGCGGGTACTGCGGAAAGGCTGATGGCTATGCGGAGCAGGGGAGGGCGCATCATAGCGGTGGGTACGACGTCGCTCAGGGTGCTGGAAAGTGCTGCCGATGATAACGGGGTGGTGCGGCCGTGGTCCGGCGAAACCCGTATCTTCATCACTCCGGGCTATCGCTTTGGTGCCATCGACGGCCTGTTGACCAATTTTCATCTGCCGCGCTCCACGCTTTTCATGCTGGTGTCGGCGCTGATGGGGCTGGAGCGGATGCAGGCGGCCTACGCCCACGCGATCCGGGAAGGATACCGGTTCTACTCTTATGGCGACGCGAGTCTGCTGCTGCCGGGCGGGGCAGAATCCTGCCCCTGAGCGCGCGGCATGCCGTGACTGGCTGGAAACAGTTCCCATCGAAGTTAACAAAATCGAAAGTCTCCGTCGGCATAGGCTGATAGCGGACGTGGAGACGCAACATTGCGTAAACTGGGGAACAAGCTGCTGGCGCTGCTTGCCGGCCGGGAATCGGATGAGGCCGACATTCGTCGCGCGCTCGTCGAAACCCTGTATGCCTCGCCCACGTCGCTTGGTGTCGGCGCCTTTTCGGGCCTGCTGCTCAGCCTCGCCATAGCCCGTATTTCCCACGATCCCGTTACGACGGGCTGTGCCATCGTCATTTCCCTGATTGCGCTTGCGCGCACCATCTCCGCGACCGTCTATTATCGCAAGCTCCAGACCGGTGTGACGCGAACCTATCGCGGCTGGGAACTGGCTTATGAACTGGGCGCCTGGGCGTATGCAGGCATGCTTGGCATGCTTGCGCTTGTCACGCTGATCAGGACCGACGATCCGCTGATCCATGTCGTTTCGGTTGCTTTGGCGACGGGTTATGCGGG
>JBFXHW010000315.1:0-3801 GCA_050176605.1 Sphingobium sp.
AGCAGCGATCATGCTGGAACTCTGCCGGCTCGATTGGCAGCCTGTATTCGTCGACTTCTTCAATGGCGCGACCCGCAGCCCAGAATATCGTTCACAGACCAATGAAATGGGCGAGGCGCCGGTCCTTGTGCATGGAACGAAGAAACTGACGCAATCCGGCGTAATCCTTGATTATCTGGCCGAACAGACGCGAAAGTTCGGCCCCAAGAGCGAGGATGAGCGGCGCGAAATTCTGCGCTGGATCCTTTTCGATAATCACAAGCTCACGAGCTATATCGCAACACTGAGATTCCTCATCCAGTTTGCCAAGACCGGCGAGACTCCGGTCACCGAATTTCTTCGCGCGCGGGCCATCAATGCCCTGAAGGTTGTCGATGGACATCTTGCCAGTCAGCCGTTCGTCATCGGCAAGCGCGCAACCATCGCCGATCTCTCCATGTGCGGCTATCTGTATTTCGGCGAGGAACTCACCGTGCCGCTTGAGGGGTTCACCAACGTCCTCAACTGGCTCGATCGGCTAAAGGCTCTGCCGGGATGGAAACATCCTTATGACCTGATGCCCAGGGCCTTCGGCAAAAGCTGATTTCAAGCCGCGCCCGGCGACATGGCATCGAGATATTCCTCGAGGTGCTCAAGGTTCTCGAAGCGCATCCAGCCCTCATCCGTCTCGGCTTCCACCGTTCCGTCGGACAGAACCCGTGCCGGGCGGCCTCGTATCAATCTTTCCTCGACGACGTAGAGCTGGTTGTCCTCCAGCTCCTCCGCGGCCTCCGCAGTCTCGGGAGCCGGTTCGCTTGATGCGGGTTCCGGAACTTTCAGCGCCTTGTCGAGGTCCGCTTTGGCCTTGTCGAGGGCGATTACCGTTTCGGCAGCCTGTTCCTTGCTGGCAGCGATCGCTTTTTCGGCTGCGGCCCGGGACTCCGCGATCAATGCGTCGACGGCGCTCGGCGGCGATGGTGATGGCTCGGTCGTGATAACCGGCTCGGTCTCGATTGGAATACTTGCCGCAGCGACGGCGACAGTTACATCTTCTGCAGGCTGGGACAGATCGACGCTTGGTCCGGTCGGAGCACCGCGATCGGCCTGCGCGGCGATCGTACGAAGATCGCGCAACATGCGCATTGAACTTTCGATGGCAGCCGTCACCACGCCGAGACCCAATATGATCAAGCCTCCCGTGAACAACACGGCCGCGACTTCCGGCGTAATGCCCATGACCTGCATTTGCCCGGGCGTGGCGTAGATCAAGCCAGCGACCGCAATGCCGGCCACGGCCACGATGATCCCGATTGCGATGAGGACTTTTGACATTGTCCCTACCCCTTCCCTTCCCCTCCGGAAGTTCGGACGATTCGCATCCTGCTGCGGATATCCGGCAAACACTGTCGCGTCATATAATGGCAAGATCAAGTAGACTTCTGTTGCCTTGCCTCAGTCCTCGATAACGATGCGCGGCCCCCGAACCGGCGACTGGCCCGCAAGGGCGGTCCAAATCTTCTTTCCGATGTCAATATAGATCGCGGCGTGAGGGCTGTCCGGGGCTGTTGCCACGATCGGTTCGCCACGATCGGAACGCGCCCGAAGATCCGCATCGAGCGGTATCTCACCCAGGAAATCAACCCCGAGCCGGTCCGCTTCCGCCCGGGCACCGCCATGGCCGAATATCTCATGTCGCTCGCCGCATTTCGAGCAGATGAAATAACTCATATTCTCAATGATCCCCAGCACAGGCACACTCACCTTGCGAAACATGGCGAGACCCTTGCGGGCATCGATGAGCGCCAGGTCCTGCGGCGTTGAAACGATAACGGCACCCGACAGCGGTGTCTGCTGAGCCAAGGTAAGCTGGGCATCGCCAGTGCCGGGCGGCATATCAACGACCATGATGTCGATCTCGCCCCAGGCAACATCGCGCATCATCTGCATCAGGGCCGACATAACCATCGGCCCGCGCCAGATCATGGGCGTGTCCTCCGGGACCAGGAAGCCCATGGACATCACTTTCAGTCCATATGCCTCCATCGGCAGCATAAGCTTGCCCTGTCCATCGGCAGCCTGGGGGCGGCCCGTTATGCCGAGGAGTTTTGGTAATGATGGCCCATAGACATCAGCGTCAAGGATGGCGGTGCGCAGCCGCTGATGCCGAAAGGCAAGCGCAAGATTGACAGCCGTGGTCGATTTACCGACGCCGCCCTTGCCCGAAGCGACCGCAATAATGTGACGGATGCCTGGTACGCCGCTTTTCAGCGATTGTGTTTTAGGCGGCGCCTGCGGCCGTTCCGCGGTCAGTGCAACCATCACCTTTTCAACACCCGGCAGTTTTGAAACGGCCGCCTCGGCGCTTTTGCGAACCGGCTCCCACAGGCCGGCCCGGCCCGGATCGGCGTTGAGCGCGAACATGACGGAGCTGTTTGCAATGGCGATATCGCTCACCACACCCGCTGCAACGATATCACTGTTGCCGCCGGGAACCTTGACGCTTCGCAGCGTCGCAAGAACCTGTTCTCGTGTCACCATGGCGCTCGCATAGACCTCGCGCCGGGCACGGGCAAGTCAGCGCAGAGCTTTCTTCACTTCGCGACGCAGGGCCGGCAACAGTTCTTCGGCAAACCATGGATTCTTCTTGAGCCAACCGCTGTTACGCCATGAGGGATGCGGCAAGGCCAGGACCTTCGGCCGGAGCTTGAGGCCTGCTCGCCAATTGGCAACCGTCTCAGCCATTGTCGGACGAACCAGTTCGCCCATATGCCAAAGCTGCGCATGCCGGCCGAGGCAGATGATCAGTTCGAGATTGCCGAGATGAGCCATAACCCTGCTGCGCCAGGCGGGCGCACATTCGCGGCGCGGTGGAAGATCTCCGCCATGGGCGTCATGACCGGGAAAGCAAAAACCCATGGCCATGATCGCGACATGCGCGGGATCGTAGAAGACATCTTCGCCAATCCCCAACCATTCGCGCAGACGGACGCCGGAGGGGTCGGTAAACGGCCTGCCTGACCTGTTAACGCGGATTCCGGGTGCCTGACCGGCAATTAATATCCTGGCTGAGGCCGCCACCTGGAGCACAGGATTAGGCTCGTGACCGAGCGGTTTTCCTACGGGATTATCGTAGCATATCCGGCACTTGCGTACGACGCCTATAAGCTGCGTCAGGGTCTCAGCCATGGTTAAATTTCCGAGCCATTTTTAGCATTTTTGCGAACGTCGATTTAAGCGGCAACCGGTAGTGTGCGCCACGATATGGGACGGCTCTCGGATGGCGTGTGAGTCAATCGGTTATGAGCGTACAAGTGAAATCCGGACAGGGGCGCGCGGGCGTGACATCGCATGCGGTCACCGAGTCAGCTCTCGAAGCCTTGCAGTATTCGGCTCGGAACGACGCCGAGGAACGCGCTAGCGCGTCAACCGAGCGGGACCTGCTCGGCCTTTTCATCCTCAACCAGATGAAGGTAGCACCCGCCCTTCCTCTTCTCGCTGCGCTTTTTGCTGTGGTCAGCCTTGTTTGGACGCCCTGGCATCACGCTGCGGCATGGTTCATCGCGGCCTGCGGCTGCCAGATCATCCAGTATCGCCTTTGCCAGGAGTATCTCAGCAGCGACCGCGCGGCGCATCGCCATTCGGAATGGCTTGGCATGATCGCTGCGTCCGAGTTCCTGACCGGCGCCTGCTGGTCCCTGCCCCTGTTCCTGTTCTGGAACGCGGCCAACGACTTCCAGCACATTTATATTGTTGCCACCATCATGGCCGTCATCGCCTTGCGGATCATGATCGCCGCGAATTTCCTGCCGATCATCATCGCCG
>JBFXHW010000316.1:0-3796 GCA_050176605.1 Sphingobium sp.
GGCCGCCGCCTTTCCGGCGCGAGCATCTTCTGACGCTTCTCCAGGTCCTCGACGGTCAGCAGGCCGGTGCCAGCCAGCGGGAGCTGGCCGCCGCCCTGATCCATCGCAAGGTGCATCGCTACACCATTGCCGAATGGATTGAGAGCTAGGAGCGCAAGCGCATCAGGCGATGGCTCAAGGAAGCCATCGCCCTGCGCGACGGCGGCTATCTCCGCCTGCTGGGCGGTGGCTGAGGGGACATTCCCCGCCGCATCGTGCCTGTCCCTTCTTCGCCTAGGGCTGCGTTCGCCATCATCGCCTCCTGTCCGCCGGCCCCGCTTTACGTCGCCGGCCGCCATCAGGAGGATCATCATGGCCGAGACCGTAGCCGCCGTAACGCCACATTATCTCAAGACGCCCGATGCCGCCGTCCATCTCGGCCTTTCGGCGCGCACCCTGGAGAAGCACCGCTGTTTCGGCACCGGGCCGGTCTTCCGCAGACTTGGCGGCAGCATCGTCTATGCCATCGAAGACCTCGACGCCTGGGCGGCGCTCGGGACGCGGCGCTCGACCTCCGATCAGGGGAGCGGTGTCGTCCATCCAGCGAAGCGCCTGCCTACCGATTGCGTGCGCCGCTGATCGATCATGCAGATCGCCCGTACCTCGTCCCGCCGGTTCAGCGCCGAACGAACACAGCTTGAGCTATTTCGCTCGGTCCCCGGCGACCTCGCCCCGCGCGACGCGCAGGACTTGATGGCATGGCCCTTCTTCAGCCTCGCTAAGACGAAGCGGGCGACACCAATCGACTTCCACATGGGCACGACATGGATCTCGGTCGAGGCCGTGCCCGAACACGGTATGGCGACCATTTGGGATGCCGACGTACTGATCTGGGCGGCGAGCCAGCTCATCGAAGCGCGCGATGCCGGACGGCCGACCTCGCGGCTGATGGTGACGACGCCGCACGAGATATTGGCGTTCACGCGGCGCGGCACTGGCAAGGCAAGCTACGAGCGATTGAAGGCCGCACTCGATCGGCTGCAATCCACGACGGTCGCGACATCGATCCGGCAACAGCATCAGCGCCGCCGCCATCGCTTCTCCTGGATCAACGAATGGCGGGAGCTGGCGGACGGTAATGGCCGCGCGCTCGGCATCGAGCTGATCCTGCCCGACTGGTTCTATGCCGGCGTGCTCGATCGCGCACTCGTGCTGACGATCGACCGGGCCTATTTCGACCTGACCGGCGGCCTCGAACGCTGGCTATACCGCATAGTGCGCAAGCACGGCGGCCGGCAGCGGGGCGGCTGGAGCTTCGACGTTCCGCACCTTCACGTGAAGTCGGGGGTGCTCTCGCCGCTGCGCCGGTTCGCCTTTGAGCTGCGCGCCATCGTCGCCCGTCAGCCGCTCCCCGGCTACGTCCTGACGCTCGAACATGCGCTTGGCCGGGAACGGCTCAACTTCGTACCCGTCCCGATCGATCCTCTCGACGCCGCCATGCGCCGCGTCGGCCTTACGCCTGTGGATAACTGGTCATGAGGTTCGGACTATCGGGAACAGCCGGATTCGGACGATCGGGAACGCGGGACTCGGACTATCGGGAACGCACAACCCTCGCAAAGTCGCAGAAATCCTCGCGGAATCGGCTCCCCTCTAACAGTGCTAATAGAATCGAATCCTTCGGATTCTTGCTAACGGCGTGCGCGGCTGTGGACAGCGCGCGCCCGTCCGGAGGCTCGGCGCACGGTCGGCCGACACCGCGCCACTCGCGCGCTGCGTCCCCCATGACCGACATCTCAGGAGATACCCGATGATCGACGAGCGGCCCCCGGCCGTGCTTGGCAGCGCGTTCAGCGCTCTTGCCCGCGACGGCCTCACCCATGTCGAGCTGACCTGGATCGAGAAGAAGCTGGAGCATTGGATACGCTTCGGACGACTCGCCGAGGATCGCATCCTCACACGGCGAACGCGCGTCGTCGGCTTCCGGCCTGGCGCAATCTTTGCCTTTGTGCGCTGGGCATCGAACGACTTCGGCACGGTGCTTTCGCGCATCGATGTGGTGCGCGCGGTCGCGGCCAATGAGCCCTACACCACGCTCCCGTTCGTGCGACCGGGCGGCGACATCCTGCTCAAGATGGAGGGTTGGCCGAACGTCGCCAAGGTGCTCACGGCAATCGACGCGGTGGAGGCGGCCGGTGTCGATCCGTGCGAAGCCGCGCCCGATCACTGGCGGCACGTCCAAGACCGCATCGCAACCGGCCAGCAGCCGCGCCTCTACACGCCCGAGCGCCACGGCGCCTGGCTCAAACGCCGGGAGATCGAAGGATGACCCGCCACCGCTATGTCACCGCGACTGCACTCCTCGCATCCGGCTTTGTAGCGTCATTCGTCGCCATTGGACTCATCGACCCGATCCCGCGTCTCGTCTGGAATGCCAGCGCCAGCGCACCGATCGGGCTCTATCGCATTCACGCGGATCACGACCCTCCGCGTGGCGCGCTGGTCGCCGTCTCGCCGCCGTCAGGCCTAGCGCGCTGGCTTTCGGCACGCGGCTATCTGCCGGACGGCATTCCGCTCCTGAAACATGTCGCTGCCAAACATGGGCAGCGGGTTTGCCGGACCGGCGCCATTCTCAGCGTCGATGACCGTCCGGTCGCGGCCGCGCGTGCGCGCGACAGTCAGGGCCGCCCGCTGCCGGTTTGGCATGGATGCAGAACACTGAGGGCGGGCGAGCTGCTGCTGCTCAATCCCGCCGTGCCTGACAGTCTGGACGGCCGCTACTTCGGGCCGCTGCCGGCCTCCGCAGTCATCGGACGCGCGACGCCGCTCTGGCTGCGCGCGCCGTCCCATTCGTCTTCCACCGCCGAAGCCAAGGAGATCGGCCATGCAAACGAACGTCTTTGAATCCACCGCCAGCGGTTATACCGGCCGCGCCCGGCTGTTCGGCATCAACGAGCAAATCGTGCTTGTCGCGCTCGATCAGAGCGACGCCGAGCAAGTACCCGATTACCGCGTTCACCTCGACAACGAGGACGGCCCCGATGTCGGCGGCGGATGGAAACGCGTCGGCGAGCGCGCGGGCGACTACATCGCGTTGGAGATTGACAGCCCGCTTTTCCCGGCACCGTTTCGGCCGGTGTTGTTCCGCGCCGATGACGAGGGGCGGACGCTCAGGCTGTCGTGGAAGCGTCCGCGGCCACGCGAAGAGCGGAGCTGATCGGTGCCCTTCCCGGTCATCCCCTTGTTCGCGGAAAAGGCGTCTCATCCCTTCGTCCCGCTCGGTCGCAGGCCGGCCGGCGCGCGCAGTGAAGGTCAAGGGCGGCCCCCGGCCGGCGCTTCGCGCGCACCCTTGATCGGCGCGAGCACGCTGGCAGGCTGGCGGCGGTGCGGGATCGGGTTGGCTGTCAGGCTGACGGTCCTCCTGCTGCCATCGTCCGCTCTGGGATTTGGCGCAGCGCTGGCGCAGGACGTGCCCGCCGCCCGCGCGACGGCGAGTCACCCTTATGCTGCGCATGTCACCGAAGCGTCGCAGCGCTTCGGTATCCCGGAGGCGTGGATTTGGGCGGTCATGCGCGTCGAAAGCAACGGCGACGGCCGCGCGATTTCGACGGCCGGCGCGATGGGCCTGATGCAGATTATGCCCGCGACCTGGGCCGGCACGCGAGCACGCTATGGGCTAGGTTCCGATCCCTATGACGTGCGCGACAACATCATGGCGGGCGCGGCCTATCTGCGCGCGATGTTCGACCGCTACGGCAACGCGACGGCGATGCTTGCAGCCTATAATGCGGGACCGGGCCGCTATGACGAGTATCTT
>JBFXHW010000317.1:0-3794 GCA_050176605.1 Sphingobium sp.
TGACAATCTGATCGTCCAGAAACTGACCGCGAATCCCGACAGCATCGGCGTTTTCGGTTTCAGCTATCTCGAGGAAAATCGCGACAAGCTGAAGGACATTCCGCTGAACGGTATCGAGGCGACATATGATAACGTCGCCAGTGGCGAATATCCCGGCGCTCGCCCTCTCTACATCTATGTGAAAAAGGCTCATTTGCAGGCCATTCCCGGCCTCAAGGCCTATGTCGAGGAATTCGCCAACGGTTGGGCTCCCGATGGCTACCTTACCAAACGCGGCATGGTCGCTTCGTCCGAGGAAGTCAGGACCAAGAGTTCCGCCACCGTGAAGACGATGGCGGTGATGGACGGCAGCGAGCTTCATTAAGCTCCTGTCTTCCGCCGGCAAAAGGGTCGCTAAAGGAATAGCACAGGCGTGAGCGGTCTTACGATCATCATCATTATTCTCGGGCTGGGCGCCGTCGCATGGCTGTCGGCGCGTGCCAAGGCCGCCCGGCTGGCGATGGCCGGTGCGTCATCGGGCAGGAGCGGAAATCCTCATCGCCCGATTCTGCACTCCCTGCCCGGCTATCATGGTTGGTATGCCGCGCTGTGGGTGCTCATTCCACCGCTTCTTTTTCTGAGCGTCTGGGCCAACATAATGCCCAGCCTCGTGACGCAACAGGTGCTTGAAGCTCCTGCTGCTGCGGCCTTACCGGAGGATTCCTTCACGCGAGGGGCGATCCTGGGGGAAGCCCGCAACCTCGCGCTCGGGAAAACGGAATTTGCGTTCGATGAGCGGTCCAGACCGCTGGTCGAGCCCTACAGGGCGGCGCATCGCTTCTATTCGATGGGCGGCGCCATAATCGCGCTCATCCTCGCTTTTGCCGGCGGCGCCTTTGCCTTCATGCGCATCCGGCCCGATTTCCGGGCGCGGACGCGGGTTGAGCGTGTGGTGATGATGACGCTGCTCATTGCTTCGCTGATCGCCATCGTAACGACCGTCGGCATCGTGGCCTCGCTTCTGTGGGAATCGATGCGCTTCTTTTCCATGGTCAATCCGATTGATTTCCTGTTTGGTACGAAATGGTCCCCGCAGTCCGCCGCGCTGGGATATGGCAATGACGACGCGTTCGGGGCCGTTCCTCTGTTCTGGGGCACGATCTTCATCGGCGCGATAATCGCGATGGCCGTCGCCATACCGCTCGGTCTGATGAGCGCAATCTACCTCACGCAATATGCGAAACCGGTTGCACGCGCCTGGCTGAAACCGATTCTCGAGGTTCTGGCCGGCGTTCCGACCGTCGTTTACGGCTATTTCGCCGCGCTCACCATAGCACCCAACATGCGAGATTTCGCCGCATGGATCGGAATATCAAGTGCCAGTTCCGAAAGCGCGCTTGCAGCAGGGCTTGTCATGGGCGTGATGATCATCCCTTTCGTTTCATCGATGGCGGACGACAGCATCAACAGTGTGCCGCAATCGATGCGCGACGGCAGCCTGGCCATGGGCGCTACAACCAGCGAGACAATCCGTCAGGTGCTGATACCGGCGGCTTTGCCCGGCGTTGTAGGTGGTGTCCTGCTCGCCGTCAGCCGTGCAATCGGAGAGACGATGATCGTCGTTATGGCGGCGGGCCTTGCCGCCAACATGACGCTCAACCCCTTCGCGAGCGTTACCACGGTGACGACGCAGATCGTCCAGTTGCTGACGGGTGACCAGGAGTTCGACAGCGCGAAAACGCTTGCTGCTTTCGCGCTGGGCCTGGTCCTGTTTGTCGTGACGCTGCTACTCAATATCGTCGCCCTGCAGGTGGTGAAACGCTACCGGGAGGCCTATGAATGAACGCGACCATGACAGTCGGATCCCTACCCATGACCCAAACGCCCACCGACTGGAAGGGCGAAGGGATGCAGAAGCGCATTGCCGCGCGCTATGCGTCGGAACGTCGCTTTCACCTGACAGGCCTGGTTGCGATCCTGATCTCTGCGGGTTTTCTGGCTTTCCTGCTGCTTTCCATGCTCTCGAGCGGCCTCTCCGGCTTTACCCGGACCGAAGTCGCCGTGAAATTCGATTTTCCGCGCGCTTCGATGGTCATCGATCCCGCCATGCTTCAGGGCAGCAATGCAGATCAGGTGCTGTCGAACGCCAATCTCCCCGCCGTACCAGTCAGGCGGCGATCGCCTCGCTTGGCAGGGGCGGCGAAGAACTGATCTCGTCCCACGCCTGGCTGACAGTGCGCGAAGCGATCAAGCGCGATCCTGCTATTCTGCAGCGCGCGCAAACACTGTCCCTTCCGGCCTCCAGCGACCTCGACCTTGCTGCCAAACATGACGGAACGGAGAGGATGGAAGCGGCCTATGCTCGCCTTGCCGGAGCAGGTCTTGTTTCCCGCGCATTCAATTTCGATTTCCTTACGGCAAGTGACGCCACCGATCCGACCCAGGTCGGTATCTGGGGAGCTTTCAAGGGATCACTGCTGACGATGGCGGTCACGCTGCTGCTGAGTTTTCCCATCGGTGTGCTGGCCGCGCTTTATCTTGAGGAATATGCGCCGCGAAACCGCTGGACCGAAGTTATCGAGGTATCGATCAACAATCTGGCGGCGGTTCCCTCGATCATCTTCGGCCTGCTCGGCCTCGCGGTCTTCCTCAATTTCATGCATCTTCCGCGCTCCGCTCCGCTGGTTGGCGGCATGACGCTCGCGCTCATGACGATGCCCGTGATCGTAATCGCCGGGCGGAACGCGATAAAGGCGGTACCGCCCTCGATTCGCGACGCCGCGCTGGGCATCGGAGCCTCGCCCATCCAGGTCGTGTTCCACCATGTGCTGCCGCTCGCGCTGCCTGGCATCATGACCGGTACCATCATCGGTATGGCGCGCGCGCTTGGCGAAACTGCGCCGCTGCTGATGATCGGCATGCGTGCGTTCATCGCCAGCCCACCCGGAGGCGTGGCGGACCCGGCAACGGTATTGCCGGTCCAGATTTTCCTCTGGTCTGATGAGGTAAGCCGGGGATTCGTCGAAAAGACGTCCGCCGCGATTATCGTACTGCTGCTCTTCCTGCTCGGCATGAACAGTATCGCCATCTATCTGCGTAACAAATTCGAAAAGCGGTGGTAAACCCCTGATGACCCAAGTTTTTTCCAGGCCGAAAATGAGCGCCCGCAACGTCAACGTCTTCTATGGCGAAAAGCAGGCGATCAACAATGTGTCGATTGATGTCGACACCGACAATGTGACGGCCTTTATCGGACCTTCGGGGTGCGGAAAATCCACTTTCCTCCGCACCCTCAATCGCATGAACGATACCGTTTCGAGCGCTCGGGTAGAGGGCGAAATCACGCTCGACGGCGAGAATATCTATGACAGCGGCATGGATGTCGTTCAGCTGCGGGCCCGCGTCGGCATGGTTTTCCAGAAGCCCAACCCGTTTCCCAAATCGATTTACGATAATGTCGCCTACGGTCCCCGTATTCACGGGCTTGCCAGCAGCAAGACGGATCTCGACATAATCGTCGAATCCTCCCTGCGACGCGCCGGCCTGTGGGAAGAGGTGAAGGACCGGTTGAAGGACAGCGGCACTGCCCTTTCGGGCGGCCAGCAGCAGCGGCTATGCATCGGCCGGGCCATCGCAGTCGAGCCCGAGGTGATCCTGATGGACGAGCCCTGCTCGGCGCTCGACCCCATCGCCACTGCAAAGATCGAGGAACTGATCCACGAGCTACGCGGCCGCTACGCCATCGTCATCGTCACGCACAACATGCAACAGGCCGCCCGCGTTTCGCAACGAACCGCCTTTTTTCACCTCGGCAC
>JBFXHW010000318.1:0-3785 GCA_050176605.1 Sphingobium sp.
AGCGGTTTCGCTGTTGGGCGCCTCGGCGGCGACGGCCATGATCGCTCTCGTTCCCGCTGCGGCATCGCTGCTTGCCATCCCGGCCCTGGGCGAAACGCCGTCGTTCGTCGAAGGCATTGCAATAGCAATCATCGTTGTGGGCGTCCTGCTGGCGGCCAGCCGGCCATCGTCTGCAACACTGTCAATTCAACCGCAGGAGAGATCATGATCCGCTTCTATTTCCATCCCACGCCGAACCCGGCCAAGATTGCCCTGTTCCTTGAGGAGGCAGGGGTTCCATACGAAACCGTGCCCGTCGACACCAGCAAGGGCGAGCAGCACGCTCCGGCGTTCCGGGCGATCAATCCGAACGGCAAGGTTCCAGCAATTGTCGACACGGACGGTCCGGGAGGCAAGGAATCTCGGGTTTTCGATTCCACTGCGATCCTGATCTACCTTGCTGAGAAAACGGCTAAGTTTCTCGGCAGGTCGGAGGATCGGCCTGAACTGCTGTCCTGGCTGCTTTTCCTCGGTACTGGCCTTGGACCCTTTTCGGGGCAGGCGGTGCATTTCCAGTTCTCCGCACCGGAGGGCCAGGAATACGCGACCAATCGCTATCGCCGCGAGGCCGAGCGCCACTATCAGGTTCTGAACAATCATCTTGAGGGGAGGGACTGGATCATAGGCGACAGCTACACGATCGCCGACATGTCCGCCTGGGGCTGGCTCGATCGCGCCTCCCGTGTACGCAAAGGGGCGGAAGACCCGCTGGCGGCCTTTCCCAACCTCAAGCGCCTATTCGAAGCTGTCGATGCACGGCCTGCCGCCTCCAGAGCGCGAGAAGTCGGCAAGGACCACGCCTTCAAGAAAGTGAACGACGAGGAGACAAAGCGCGCGCTGTTCCCGTCGAATTATCCTCCGGCGGCCTAAGCTGGCCATTGAGACGTCACAGGAGCGACCATGACGAATACCGCAGAGTACACGCCGCCGAAAGTCTGGACCTGGGAGAAGGGCAATGGTGGTCAGTTCGCCAGTATCAATCGCCCGATTTCCGGTTCCACCCATGATAAGGAGCTGCCCATCGGCAAGCATCCCTTCCAGCTCTATTCGCTGGGCACGCCGAACGGCCAGAAGGTCACTATCATGTTAGAGGAACTGCTCGAGGCCGGTCACAAGGGCGCCGAATATGACGCCTGGCTGATCAAGATCGGCGACGGCGACCAGTTCGGCTCCGGATTCGTCGAGGTCAATCCGAACTCCAAGATCCCTGCGCTGATGGACCGCTCCGGCCCGACGCCGATCCGCATCTTCGAATCCGGCGCGATTCTGATGCACCTGGCGGAAAAATTCGGCAGCGCCTTCCTGCCGACGGAACAGCCGATGCGCGCCGAAACGCTATCCTGGCTGTTCTGGCAGATGGGCTCGGCCCCGTTCCTCGGCGGCGGCTTCGGCCATTTCTATGCCTATGCGCCGGAGAAGATCAAATACGCCATCGACCGGTACGCGATGGAGGTGAAACGCCAGCTCGACGTTCTCGACCGGCGTCTTGCCGACAACGAGTATGTTGCCGGTTCGCAATATACCATCGCCGATATCGCGATCTGGCCCTGGTATGGCGGTGTGGTGAAGGGCTGGCAGTATGGCGACGCGGCGCAGTTTCTCTCTACGCACGAATACACGCACGTGAATCGCTGGGCCGAACAGATCTATGGCCGACCGGCGGTGACGCGCGGCCGCAAGGTCAACCGGACTTCGGGCGAGCCGTCGAGCCAACTCCACGAACGCCACAACGCGTCCGACTTCGAGAACAGGACACAGGATAAGCTGGAAGGAGCACGCTCGTGAACATTGATGGCAAACGCATTCTGATCACTGGCGGATCGAGCGGCATCGGACTGGCCCTTGCCCACGCGCTTCTGGCCAAGGGCGCGAGGGTAGCTATAACCGGCCGCCGCGCCAAAATGGTCGCGGATGCTGTCACCGAGCTGAAGGCAGGGGACAGTGAGGTTCACGGCGTCGTCGCCGACATTGCCACGCCGGAGGGCCGCGCTACAACGTTGGAAGGAGCGTTGCAAAAGCTCGGCGGCCTGGACATCCTCGTCAACAATGCAGGTGGGGTTCGGGCTGGACGCCTTGAGAACACGCCCGAAGCCGAACTGCAGGCGATGATCGATATCGATCTCGTGGCGCCGATCATGTTGACCCGGGCGGCGCTGCCAGTCCTGCGGGAAGGCGGCGATGCCGTGATTGTCAACATCTCCTCCGGGATAGCGCTCGTCGGTGCACCGTTCTATGCGACCTATGCCGCGGTGAAAGCCGGGCTTGCCAACTTCGGCGAGGCGTTGCGGCGCGAACTGAAGGGTGAGGGCATCCACGTGATGACCGTCTATCCGGGTGGCACCGATACGCCCATGATGAAATCGAACCGCGCCGGACCCGATCTAGGCTTTTCGCGCGAGCCGGCTTCCGCCGTCGCCGATGCGATCGTTGCCGGCATCGAAGCCCGGGCGTTCGAAGTAATCCGCGGCGGCGAGACACGTGCGCAGATGATCGCGCTCAACCGCGAAAACCCGGCCGCAGTCGACGAACGCTTTCTCGGGTTGAAGCGGGCGTTGGAAGAAGCGGTGAAGGACCACTCGGCGCTTTGAGCGCCAAAAGAATTTAACAAGGAGTGCAATTGTGATGCTGCAGAATGGCGACGTCTTTCCCTCATTCATCTTTGGTCGCGCTGGCGGCGGCGAAATCCACTTGCCCGGAGATCTGGCGGGCGGGTTCGGTGTTATCCTGTTCCACCGTGGTTCCTGGTGTCCATACTGCAACGCCCAGCTCGCCGAATTTGCGCGAGCGGCGGACAAGTTCGCCGAGGACGGGATCAGGGTCGTCTCAGTATCGACGGACGATCGGGAAAAATCGGAGGCGCTCGTCGACAAGCACAAGCTAGGGTTTCCGGTCGGCTACAGCGCGGATGCACGAGCAGTTTCCGCAGCCACCGGCGCCTTCGTCAATGAGAATCCGCTAGCCCTCCAAGCGACCGGGTTCGTCATCGATCCAGAGGGCCGGATCGTGACAGCTGTCTACTCGACCCGCGCGATCGGTCGCCTTATGCCCGCCGATGTTCTGAATTTTGTACGTCACTTCAAGTCCCTGGCAGGCAACTAAAAAAACGGTTGATCTGTCGCCGCGGAGCACGGTCAACGATTACTTCCGGCGATGGGACTGGGACGGGGCGCTGGAGCGCATCCATCACGCGCTCTATGTTGCGTGTCGTGAGGCAGCGGGCCGGGAGGCCAGTCCCACAGCGGCGATCATTGACAGCCAGACCGTCAAGGGCGCCGAAAAAAGGGGGCGCTCGGTCGATCCGCCAGGCTACGACGCCGGCAAGAAGATCAAAGGTAAGAAGTGGCACGTCCTGGTCGACACACAGGGCCTGTCGATGCGGGCCATCGTGCATGCCGCCGACGTGCAGGATCGCGACGGCGGTGTGTTGCTGATGGGCGCGCTGTTCGGCCTCTATCCGTTTCTGCTCAAGCTCTACGCCGACAGCGGTTAGCAGGGACCAAAATTCCGCGACGGCCTCGCCGCCGCCTGTGCCCAGATCAACGTCGAGGTCGTCAAACGCTCGGACGTGCACAGGTTCGTCATCCTGCCTCGACGATGGATCGTCGAGCGCACCATCGCCTGGCTCAACCGTTGCCGCCGATTGGCAAAGGACTGGGAGTACCTCAACCGCACCGGCCTCACCTTCCTGCGCTGGGCCACCGTTCGCCTCATGCTCCGAAAGCTATGCAAAAACACGAATTGATCCC
>JBFXHW010000319.1:0-3781 GCA_050176605.1 Sphingobium sp.
CGCGCGCCAGCGCAAGATCGGCGATGGCGCGCGCGATGCGTCCGTTGCCGTCGTCGAAGGGGTGGATGGTGACAAACCATAGATGCGCAATTCCGGCTTTCAGGACTGGATCGGGCGTTGCCGTCTTAAACCACTCAAGGAAGCGCGCCATTTCATCATCCAGCCGCTCGGATGCCGGGGCTTCGTAGTGGACGCGCTCACGGCCAATCGGCCCTGAAACAACCTGCATCGGCCCGCCTTCGGGTTTGCGCCACGCGCCCACGGTGATGCGGCTCATGACGCTGCGCCCGGTGGGAAACAGGGCTGCGTGCCAGCCGAACAGTCGTTCGGCGGTTAGCGACTGGCCATAGTTCTGCGTGGCGTCGAGCATCATTTCCACGACGCCTTCGACGTTTCGATCCGCATCGACCAAGCCGCCGATGTCCATGCCGAGACGGCGGGCGATGGAAGAACGCACCTGCTCCCTGTCCAGCACCTCACCCTCGATTTCGCTGGATTTGATGACGTCTTCGGTCAGTGCATGAAGCACGGCTTCCGCGCGCAACGGAAAGCCAAGCGCCTCCATGCGCCCGATCAACCGCCCCTGCCGGTGCCGCACGGCGGCAAGCGGCTGGGCAAGCTGCTCGTCGCTCCAATGCAGGTTAGGCCAGTCTGTCAGTTCGTGGATATATGCCATTATCACCGCATCCTTTGCGGTGATTATAGGGGCCATTCACCGCAAAGGGCAAGAATATTCACCGGATAAAGTGCGGTGAATAAATCGACTAATCGCCGCAACAAAGGTATCAAGATGGCCTGCGCTGGAAGCCTGTCCTACCCCTAGGGCAATCGAACCGAATTTTGCCGTTGTCGCAGATCGTTGGCCCAAATGGCCAGTGCGTTGATTTCATCGGCAAGGGCATCTGGTCTTGGAAGGGGCCGGTTCAATGCCGGTGCAGCGCTGTGCAGTAACTCCGAACACCGCTGAAATCCGTCGCGCATGGATTCGCAGTCGGCGACTGTGATTGCGGTTAGCTTGACGAGGCCTGGCGTTTTAACCTCGTTGGACAGACGGCGGATCACATGGCCGACGGCTTCCTCAACCGCGATTTCCCATGTGTCTCGCAGTGATCCGGCAATGGATTTCACAGTTTCGCGCCACTGGTCCTGATCGCCCTGATCGAAGTGATAGCGTTCGTTGCCAAGCTGGTTGGTCAAGCTGGCGGTAATGTCTGTGACGCGCCGCGCCTTGAATGGAGGCTCACTGCGACAAAACCCGGCCTTGTCGCTCCCACGACTGACAGAACTGACCGCAACCTGCGGCGTCGGGTCCATCTCTTTCGCGGCTCGATCTAACTCGAACAGAAAAGCAAGGTCATGCGTGAACACGATAACCTGTCGGTTCGCGGCCTCCGCGATCAGCCGCTTGGCGACGGCCTCGCGATGCATGTGGTCGAGCGAAGACACAGGATCGTCAAAGACGATGCCAGATTTGTTCTCGGTCGTGGCGAGTTCCGCCATGAACGCGGCCAAGGCGACGCATCGATGCTCGCCCTCGCTCAAGACCTGCCCCACCGATGCAGTCGGTTTGCGAGTCAGTGCAACCTTGAAGCGTGGCACGCCCTGCACGCTATTCTGCTGGCGCAACTCGACGGCAAGCCCTGCAATCTCGAAACTCGCCACCTCGCGTGCAAACTGCGCGCGCAGCGCGTCCGTTACCAATGCCTGCGCAACTTCCGTGCTTTTAGTGGTGATGCGGTTGGTTGCGGTGTCGCGCTGTGCTGCTTCAAGCGCCTTGATCTGTTTCAGGCGCTCGATCTGCGCCAGCACGTCGGCCTTGATGCCGTTGAGCCATTGACGGTCGGCAAGCTCGGTGCGCTCGGCGATCAGCGCCGCGCGCGCTGGGGAATCGGCCTCTGCCACAAGTGCTTCGCCGCGCGCCTCAAGGTCTGCCACCTGATCGACCAACGCCTGACGCGGCAAAGCGACCAGTTCAGCATCGATGATGGCGGTGGGGTCCGCATGGCGGCGACCGATCTGGCGATGACGCCAGAGGGCGTGCAGGCCCGCACGTCTGACCTCGGTTGCCAGCGCATCCTGACGCAAATCGTCACGGATGGTCGCCACGATGGCGGCAAGTTCGGCCAGCGTCAGTCCGCTTCCCGCGAATGCCGTAACGGCGTCGTCATAGGCAGAGCGCGCGGCATCGGCTCGCTGCTGACTGTCGTCGCGCACGAAATTCTCGAAGCGATTAAGGCGGTCGGCGGCTTGTGGGGTCAGTTCCTGCTGGCACAGGACGCAAACGCTGCCGGGATCGGTGACGGGAAAATCCCGCTCGGGATAGGCCGCCTCAACCGAAAAGGCCCGCGCGCTTTCCCACAGCGATTGCCACACCTCGGAGCCGATATGGGGTAACGGCTCGCCCGCAAACAATGCACCGGAAGCGGCCTCCGCCGCTCGCCGCGCCGCTTCACTATCGGTCGCCAGTCGGCGCAGTGCGGCGGCGCTGTCATCACCGATGGCGGCAACCAGTCCGTCCAGCCGGGCAATGTAACCCTCGACCTTAGCTTTCAACGCGGCAAGTTGGCGGGCCGCGCGCGAAGGATCACCGGCCAGGTCGGCGGTGAGTTGCGCGAGCCTGTCCTGTTCGGCCTGCGTGAGAGTCGCCAGTGCTTCCACGGCGGCTGGATCGGTGTTTGCGGCAAGGCGCGCGAGAAGCTGACCAACTTTGCTGGTGGAGTTGCATGTCGGGGTCTTGATGCTCTGCGGCGTCTGCGCCTGTAACTGGGTGATTTCAGCGGCGAGTTTATCTTTGACCGCCTTACAGAGCTGGGCCAGCGCGCTCAGCAGTTTGAGCGGGAATGGCGTGTAGGCCACGTCGTTGGTTTCATCGACGTGGATGTTGGCGGTGCGGGAATCAAAGACGCTTACAGCGGACAACGCCGTATCGGCAGGCTGGCCAAGCTGCCATGCGCATGTGCGGTTCTGCCCGCTGATCGCGTATTCAATGGTGGCGCTCGGGGTGCCGGGCTGAGCGTCGTAGATGTCGGGGATAATTTCCTCGCCACGCCCGGAGATGCGCGCCCTGCACGCGCGTTTCAGGATACGGGCGTAACCGGATTTTCCGGATCCATTATCGCCATAGATGATAGTCAGTCCAACACGGTGAAGGGACAGCCTCTGATCGGGAGCTAAGGCGTTGACATGGCGCACGTCATGCACCTGCCGCAGATAGACTTCGCCCTGATCGCGGTTGGGGTCGCGCAAGTGTGCCGCTTCCAACGGCACTGCGGGACCGCCGCCTTTGCAGATCGATACAAGTTCATCGAGCCCGGCGGCATCAACACTGCCTTCTGCCGCAAGCCTGCGCAACGCATCGCGTTGCCAGCCCGGACTGTCTGCGGTCCATGCAAGGATATTGGCCAACGCCTCGGCTTCGGTCGTCATGCAGCCCCCAAAATCCATTCACTCCTTCGCCACTACGGTGTCATACAGGCCATAATGCGTTAGCCCTTCGTGGCTTTCGATGCCGGTATAGCGAAGCGAAGCATCTTCGTAGCGGCGGAACGCGAACACCGCTTCGTTCATTCGCTCCGTGTTGAATACACGAAGGCGGACAAGCAGGTGGAAATCCGCCACCGTCAGGCCAGTGACCGCATGGAACAGGTCCGGTTCCAACTTGGTAATCACGTCCTGTAGCTTGTTCTCGCGAAAATCGGTGAGATACATGAATGCCGGGATGCGGGTCGCGAACTTTATCAGCTTTTCCTGAACCAGCTTGCGCTTGGATTTGAACTCCTTT
>JBFXHW010000320.1:0-3690 GCA_050176605.1 Sphingobium sp.
GGCGACGCCGGACAGATCGCCCTTGATATCCGCGGCGAAGACGGAAACGCCGGCGCGCGACAGCCCTTCGGCCAACACCTGGAGCGTCACGGTCTTGCCGGTGCCGGTAGCGCCCGTCACCAGCCCGTGCCGGTTCGCCAGCGCCAGCGTCAGGAATTCGGGTTTGCTGCCACTCTTGCCGACGAAGACTTTACCATCCTGATCCACGTCCGCCATCTGCGCACTTTCCTTCGGCCGCTCGCGATCCCGAGAGTCGCGGATATTCTGGCGTTCCCGCCCCGGGGTCAACCATTGCGGGGATCTTGTTTCGAGGCGTTCGATGTGGTCGGACTCACCTGATCCGCAAGAGACGGACCATGTACCGCAGAGATTGAATCAACTCGATCCTCAATCCGCCTCCACAACGTCCGAACACATCCGCAACATTGACGATGAAAAATCGGACCACGATCACAATCCGTGTCGGTTTGTTTCCGGGTGTGACGCATTGGGCACGCTTTGCGTTGCATGAATGCACGAGCCAAGCGGATCCATCGCCGCTTGCTGATGCAACGATGCAACGTGCATCGACCGACACCGACGCACAGACGCGCGTTGCTTGTTTTCTTGAACGCCGCCATTCATTATGCCAAGTCGACGACCGCGAATGCGGCTGGTGAGGGGCAGATGGACGATTGTATTGGGCGTCTCGTCGCCGATTTCGGCGTCGACCGGGCGGGAGAACAGGCCGTCCGTAACGGTGAGTACTCTCCGTTCGCCACGCGTCACATTCGGTGCGCTCCGGGGGACCGGAATTCCGCCAGCAACTTCCGCACGATCTGCCGAGCTTCGACTTTGTTCGAATTCAGTAGCGTCTGCGTCAGCTTCAATGCAGTGACGAACGATCGCAGCCGCCGTTCGACGGCAGCGGCGCGCTTGATTTGCGCAGCCGCGGCACTCAGCGGCGATGCGCTCCGTCATCAGCGCGAGCGGGCATGGGAGAGCGCAGCTGGCGACGTCGCCGGCGCGATCCTCGGCCGCTCCCACCAGAACTGACGCTCGGCAGCGAACCTGCCGGGCGCGAGGAGACTCGATGTCATACCCTATTACTGCGAGCGGGACCGACGCCGACGAAGCCAAAAAGCTCAGAGCGCTCCGCATCAGGACGACGGAACGGCTGCTCGAGGCGGCCAAGAATCCGAAGGGACGGAAAGAACTGGCGGAAAAGACCGGTATCGACGAGAAACGGCTGCTGTGTCTCGCCAACACGGCGGACCGCATGCGCGTCAAAGGACTTGGCAAGGAATACGCCGCGATCCTGCCCGAAGTCGGTGTCGCCACCGTCAGGGAGCTCAAATATCGCAATCCCGAGAAGCTGGCCAAGGCCATCGGCGAGCTCAACAAGAAGCGCAAGCTCGTGCGCTTTCTGCCGACCGTCGGCCTGGTGACGCGATGGATCGAGCACGCCAAGAAACTGCCGGCAAAAATCAGCTACCGCTAACCATGCACTGATCGGGCGTCGGTGTCGCCGTCTGGCTTGACTCTCCTCGGCCAACCGGCGCAAAGCCACACCCATGACGGTTGTCCGCCCAGCCCCGGCCGGTAGCGGTACCCGCGTCACCGCAACAGCGCTGACGCGCTTGCTGGCGCTTGGCCGCCCGCTGGTTATGGGTGTGCTCAATGTAACGCCCGACTCGTTCTCCGACGGCGGCCAATTCTTCGATCCGATCACGGCGATCGACCACGCCCGCCGAATGATCGCGGACGGCGCCGACATCATCGACATCGGCGCGGAGTCGACCCGTCCATATGGCGGCGCCGAGGCAGTGCCGGTCGACGAGGAGATGCAGCGGCTGGAGCCGATCCTGCCCGCCATCCTGGAACTAGGGGTGCCAGTATCGATCGACACCATGAAGGCGGCGGTGGCAGTCAGCGCGTTGGAGGCCGGTGCAGCCATCGTCAACGACGTATGGGGCCTGCAACGCGACCCGGACATGGCCGGCGTCGTCGCCCGTCGCGGCGTGCCGGTGCTGATCATGCACAATCGCGACCGCGCCGATCCGGCGATCGACATCATGCGCGATATCGACGCCTTCTTCAGCCGGTCGCTGGCGATCGCCGATGCGGCCGGGATTGCGCGCGAACAGATCGTGCTCGATCCGGGCATCGGCTTCGGCAAGACGCCGGAACAGAGCCTGCTGGTTCTCGCCCGCTTTGCCGAACTGCAAGCGTTCGGACTGCCCCTGATGATCGGCGCCTCGCGCAAGCGCTTCATCGACAGCGTATCGCCCGCTCCCCCCGACCGTCGGCTCGGCGGATCGTTGGCTGCCCATCTCGCCGCCGTCGAGCGCGGCGCCGTCATCGTGCGCACGCATGATGTCGCCGAAACCGCGCAGGCGTTGCGGGTCGACGCCGCCATCCGGAGCGCCCGATGAGCGATACCGTATTCGTGAGCGGTCTGGCGTTGCACGCCTATCACGGCGTGATGCAGCACGAGGGCGAAGTCGGCCAGACCTTCAAGCTCGATCTGGCGCTCGACCTCGACCTCACGGAGGCTTCGCATAGCGACCGCCTGGCGCACACCGTCGGCTACGATCAGGTGGTCGAGGTCGCGAGTGCGGCGTTCTGCGTCCGACGCTACCGGCTCGTCGAAGCCGCCGCGGGCGCCGTCGCGGAGGCGGTGCTGGAGCGCTTTGGGCAGGTGCGCAGCGTCCGCATCACCGTCCACAAGCCGCACGCACCGATCGCCGCCACCTTCGACGACGTCGGGGTCTCGATCCTGCGCACCCGCCAAGATCCGGATCATGGCTGAGGCGCTGCTGGCGCTCGGCGGCAATGTCGGGGATGTCCGCACCACGCTGGCGCGCGCCATCGATGCGCTGTGCGACGGAAGCGACACCAAGCTGGTCGCGCGCTCGTCCGACTACCGGACGCCGCCGTGGGGCGTCACCGATCAGCCGCCGTTCGTGAACGTCTGTATCGCGGTCGAGACCGTGCTTTCGCCGCAGGCGCTGCTGGCGCGCGCGCAGGCAGTCGAGAGCGCGTTCGGGCGCGACCGGTCGCGGGAGCAGCGCTGGGGACCGCGAGCGCTCGATATCGACATTCTGGCATACGACGACATCGTGCTCGAAACGCCGGAATTGACGCTGCCGCATCCGCGGCTGTTGGAGCGCGCCTTTGTGCTGGTCCCGCTCGCCGAGATTGCGCCCGGGCGCGTCATCGACGGCATAAGCGTCAGCGACGCAGTGGCGCGCATCGACCAGGACGGCATCGCACGGCTGCCGCCGCGCCAGGGCTGATGCAGCTGTTGGCCCGCCGTTTGCAACGGAATCCGTTGGGAGGCATCTTGTGACCATGACCGATGCCCTCGACGAACTGCCGCTGGCCGCCGAATTTCCGCCGGCGACGCAGGAGCAATGGCGCAAGCTGGTGGATGGCGTGCTCAAAGGCGCGCCGTTCGAGAAGCGGCTTGTCAGCCGGACCTACGATGGCCTGACCATCGACCCGCTCTACCGCCGCGCCGCCGGCGCGCTGCCCGTCCCCGGCCGCGCCCTGGGGCAGCCCTGGGCGATCATGCAGCGCGTCGATCATCCCGACCCGGCCGCCGCCAATGCGCTGGCGCTGCACGATCTGGAGAACGGCGCGACCGGACTCGCACTGGTATTCGCCGGGTCTGTCGGCGCCTACGGCTACGGCCTCGATGCTTCCGAA
>JBFXHW010000321.1:0-3679 GCA_050176605.1 Sphingobium sp.
ACCTGTGAGCTTGCAGCCATGAAGAATCGCTCCGTTCCGTCACCGTACATGGCGTGCAGGCTGCTGCATGTACCGCCGAAGACCGCCGAGTTGACCTTCCGCGCGTCCGTGTCCTGCCGGATCGTGGCGACATATTTATCGAACTTCACTCCCGAAGCGTGCACATCCATGATCCCGTGAACGGTCGTCAGGTGCTGGAAGTCGAAGGAGTTCGAGGTCGGAAGCCATGCCTCCACATTGCGATAGCCATGATGATAGGGACGATAGATCATCTCCTCATCCTCGACATCGAGGAAGCCCGGTATGTCGTAAAGCGGCTCTTCGCCGTTGAAGGCCCAGATAATTCCCCATTTCTCCGCCGCCGGATAGTTGTAGATGCGGGCCACCCGCGGCGGCGCCGTGTCTATGCTGGGGATGCGGGAACATCTGCCGTCGCTGGCAAACTGCCAATGATGATAGGGACAGCGCACCTCGCCATCGACGAAATCCCCGCCGGCGAGATCGGCGCCGAGATGCGGGCAATAGGCGGTCTGGACGACGGGAGCGCCAGCCTTGTCACGATAGATGATGACGCGCGAGCCGAGAAATTCGGCTCCAACGATCTTCCCCTCCGGCAGGTCGGACGCCAGCATCAGCGGATTCCAGTTCTGCAGGAACAGATCGTCGAGATTACCGGCCTCTCCTGCCTTTCGCGGCACGGGAAAGCCGCTCGCGAGGCTTGGGCGCTCCGGGGAATCAAGCATCAAACTCTCCTATTCGATCGGTTCCTACAGGCTGGAGTCTAGAGGTTCACGCCGGTGCCGGTCAAGAAATTATCGGACTATTGAAATCACGACTGATAAAGCGCGGGCGGCGGGCTCCTTCAGACCAGCGCTTACTATCCCGCCCGAGGCGCGGATCGCTGCAGAGAAATTTCAACATCGGTGTAAATATAAGGAAATGCCCTCTGTCTGGTTACCGGCAAATGGTGACGGAGCGGCAGCCCCATATTCGAGCGGATGCTGCAACCTTACCTAAGCCTCCATACACCCGGCACGCCCTCGTGGCGTCATCATAATTCAACGGAACGGACTAATTGAGGTTGTGGCGGACCTGACGGCGCGATAGGCTGGCGGGAACGCACAAGCATCTGGAGAGACTCATGCAAAAGGATGGTCTGCCGCTATCCCGTCGCGACTTGCTCGCCGCCGGGGGCGTGGCCACGATTGCGGGCGGGGCATCGCCCGGGGCTGCATCGGCCGAGACGAATTTGCAGGCCAGCCTTCACGTCGACCTCGTGATAAACGGCCAGAAGGTAACCGCGGAAATCGACCCGCGCTCGACCCTGCTCGACCTGCTGCGCGAGACAATCCAGCTCACTGCAACGAAGAAGGGATGCGATCATGGCCAGTGCGGCGCATGCACGGTCCATATTGGTGGACAGGCCGTCCTTTCCTGCCTGACGCTCGCCGCCGCTGTCGACGGCGAGATCACGACGCTGGAGGGGCTGTCGGACGGCAAGGCGCTGCACCCGATGCAGCAGGCCTTTCTCGATCATGACGCCTTTCAATGCGGCTATTGCACGCCCGGCCAGATCATGAGCGCGGTCGCCCTCGCCAAATCGGACATGCCGATGGACAAGGCGCATATCCGAGAGGCGATGAGCGGCAACCTGTGCCGCTGCTCCGCCTATCCACAGATCGTTTCGGCGGTCGAGGACGGCGCGCGCCGGATGAGGCGGGGCTGAGCCATGCAAACATTTTACCATATCCGCGCCGCCAGCCTGGACGAAGCGCGCAAGGCCATGGACGGCGATGCCCGGACGCAATTGCTGTGCGGCGGCACGACGCAGGTCGACCTGATGAAGCTTGGCGTTTTTGCGCCAGCACGGATTGTCGATATCGCCGGCCTGCGCCGGAGCGCGCCCGCTATTGAAGACCATGACGACTGGCTGCGCCTCAGCGCTTTCATGACGATGCATGATGCGATCGGCAGCGATGTGCTGAAGGCGAAGGCTCCCGTCGTGATCGACAGCCTCGCTCTCGCCGCGAGTACGCAAATCCGCAACATGGCGAGCCTTGGCGGCAACCTGATGCAGCGGACGCGCTGCCCATATTATCGCGACACCAGTTGGACAAAATGCAACCGTCGTTCGCCCGGCACCGGATGTCAGGCAATCGCCGGCAGCGCACCGGCCCATGCGGCGCTCGGCACCAGCAAGGCCTGCATTGCGACCTATCCCGGCGATCTGGCGCAGGCGCTGGTCGCGCTCGAGGCATCGCTCGAAATCACCGGACCTGGCGGGCAGCGCCTCATGCCCCTGTCAGACCTGCACCGGCTTCCCGGCACCACGCCGGAGAAGGAGCATGGACTACAGCCAGGCGAGATCATCGCCGCGATCCGTCTGCCGATCAGGCCATGGTATGCGCGATCTCGCTATACAAAGGTCCGCGACCGCGCATCCTATGAGTTCGCGATTGCATCGGCGGCGGTGGCGCTGGACCTGGACGGCCAGCGCATTCGCGACATCCGCGTCGGGCTTGGCGGCGTAGCGACGGTGCCCTGGCGATCGGTCGCCGCCGAGAAGGCACTGCGCGGCAAGATAGTGAGCGAGGACACAGCATGGGCAGCCGCGGAAAAAGCGTTTGCCGATGCCCGGCCACATCCGGACAGCGCCGGCCGCGTGGCGGTCGGCAAGGCGACGCTGGTACGCGCTATCCTCGAAACCGCCACGATGGAGACCGCCCATGGCTGACGCAACCGCAATCGGCGATCCGGTCGTCCGGCAGGACGGTATCGCCAAGGTCACCGGCATGGCGAAATTTCCGTCGGACGTTCCGGCAGACGGCGTCGCCCATGCGATATTGCTGACCAGCACGATTGCGCGCGGCAGGATCCGCAGCATAGACGACAGCCGCGCCCGCACGATACCGGGCTTCCTGCTGCTGTTGAGCCATGAAAATGCGAGCGACGTCGTGAAGCCGCAGCGCGCCTTCATCGGCTCGGAAAATCCGACACTTCAGGGACCCGATATAGCCCATGACGGCCAGATCATCGGCATGGTCGTAGCCGAAACGCTGGAGGTCGCGCGCGAATGTGCCCGCGCCGTGCGGTTCGATTATGAGGTGCTGCCTGCCTCCGCAGGCTTCGATGCCGAAGGGGCGGTGAGCAAACCTGTTTCCGAAGTCGACGAACGCCATGTCGATCCACAGCTCGGCGACACCGGCCCGGCCCTCTCGGCCGCCCATGCCAAGGTGGACGTGCGCTATTCGACGCCAATCCAGCATCACAATTCAATGGAGCTGCTGACGACGACCTGCTGGTGGTCGGGCAACCGGCTGACGGTACACGAGCCGAGCCAGTTCGTGCTCAATCGCGGCTATCTCGCGCAGTGCTTCGGCATCCCGCATGAGGATATCCGCGTGGTCTCGCGCTATTGCGGCGGCGGCTTCGGCGGCAAGGCGTCGGGTACGGCGCGCACTGTAGTGACCGCGCTCGCGGCGAAACGCCTCAACCGCCCCGTCAAGCTCTATGCGACGCGCGATCAGGGGTTCACCATCTACACCTATCGCGCGGAGACACGCCATCATGTTCAACTGGCGGCGAACGACAAGGGCCGACTGACGGCGATGGTCCACGAGGGCTGGGAGGTCGCTTCGCGCCCCTCGCCCTATACCGTCGCGGGAACGGAGATCGGAAG
>JBFXHW010000322.1:0-3673 GCA_050176605.1 Sphingobium sp.
TGACCGTCGGTTTCGAGATATTCTCCTGCCGATTTGGGAGGATATTGAACCCGCCAATGCGGAGCGCACATGAGCGAAACTAGCTTGGCGACCGAGGCGACCATCCGATCCTTGACGCCCGCCCGCAAAGACAGCGAGCGGCTGTGGTTGAGGCTTGCCCAGTTACTACTGCTGATGGGCATATTGGCGGTCTGGGAGTTCGCGGTGCGGTTCCGATTGATCGATGCCTTCAGTGTGTCGTCCCCCTCCGCCATCGGCCAAAGGCTTTACGAGCTGACAATATCCGGCGAAATCTTCGTCCATACCGGCGTTACGGCGACCGAAATGCTGGGCGGGTTCCTGCTTGGCGCTGTCCTTGGCATCCTGAGCGGGATCGCGCTTGCGCTCATGCCCCGGCTGTCAGAAACACTCGATCCGTTCATCGTGGTGCTCAACGGTCTGCCAAGGGCGGCGCTCGCGCCGCTTTTCGTGTTCTGGCTTGGGATTGGCCTGTCCTCAAAGATCGCTATCGCGGCGTCCATCGTCTTTTTCATCTGCCTGTTCGCGACCTATACGGGCATGAAAAACACCGACCGCATGCTGCTTCGTGCCGTTGAGGCGCTCGGCGCCACCCAGCATCAACTGCTGGTCAAAGTGCGGCTGCCGTCGACCGTACCCTGGATTCTCACGGCGCTCAAAGCAAGCGTTGGTATGGCGCTGATCGGCGCCGTCATCGGTGAACTAGTCGCCGCCAGCCGCGGGCTCGGCTGGTACATCGCATATTCGGCAGGAAATTTCGACACGACCGGAATGTTCGCAGGACTCGTCGCCCTCGGTGTGATGGCAATCGTGGTCGATTCATCCGTCGCCGGCGTTGGCAAGCGATTTACACGTTGGCGCTCTGATACACCCAACTAGAGGAGACTCTCCATGCGCGCTCTATTCGCAACGGTTTCAGGTGCCGTGTTTGCGTTCACCGTGACGTTCGCCCATGCGCAAACTGGGCTAGTCACTGTCAAGTTCGCTGAAGGCAGCCGCAATTTCAATGTGCTACCTGTTTATGTCGCCATCCAACAGGGATACTTCGCGGCGGAAGGCTTGAAACCAGAACTTATTACGCTAAAGGGCGGACCGGCTGCGGCCAGCGCGCTCATGACTGGCGACGTCGATATCGGGATTACGCTGACGGAGTCAGTGATGCGCCTGCGCGAGCAGGATAAGAACTTGATGGTCGCCGCTGTCATTCAGGATCGCAATCCCTGCGTAATTGTCGTACCAACAGGCAGCACCGCCAAGAGCCTCGCCGACCTAAAAGGCCAAACTATCGGCGTTACCGCCGTGGGCTCGCTTACCGACCTGATTCTGCGAGCTTACATCGCCGAACAGGGATTTTCTGCGAGCGACTTCAAGATTGTCGGCTTTGGGCAACCTGCCACCGTAAATCTTGCGCTCGAGCGCCAGGAGATCCAAGCGGCTGTTACCGTAACGCCATTTCTGACGCGCATGCAACTGAAAGGAACAGCGCGGATTCTGGCTGATTTTCGTGACCGCATTTATCCCGGACAATCCATGTTGGTACGAACATCGGACCTCAGCGGAGGCAAGCGACCGCTGTTCGAGAAGATTGTTCGGGTCGTTCAGAACGGCATGAACACGTTGTACGGCGACGAAACCAAGACGGTGGCGGCCGCACGCGCTTTCTTCCCGAACATGGAGCCGGACCTCTTGGCCGCGGCCATCAAGGACGACACACAAACGCACAAGATGTTCGCGAAGGACCTCTCCGTCACGCCAGAAGCGTTTGACAAGTGGCAGCAGGAGTTGTTGCAAGCGAAACTGCTCAAGGTTCGCTACCCTTACGACTCGATCTTTGCGAAATGGAAGTAGAAACCACATCATCCATAGATAACGCGAAAAACCAGGTCACGTCGCCGTGACCTGCTGATCGCGCTGCTCCCTTCGCGCAAGGACCTGCATGAGCGATCTGGCCGATTGGGACAAGCAGTATCTCCGGCAAGCAATTTCTCTCGCGGGCGCGGCAGTAGATAGCGGGAAGCGGCCCTTCGGCGCGGTGATCGTCGATGATCGCGGCGCCGTCATTTCCGCCGGTTGCTCCACGCAACAGGATGATCGCGATTGGACCGCGCACGCGGAGATGAACGTATTGCGGGCTGCTGGTCGTCGGCTGTCCTGGGACGAGCTTGCGAAGTGCACGCTATACGCCAGTAGCGACCCCTGCCCCATGTGCGCTGGTGCGCTGTACTGGTCGAACGTACGTCGGCTGGTGTTCGGACTTAACGAGATGGCTATGCGGCCGTTTCGACGAGATGACCCCCGGATCATGGGCCTCTCAATGACGTCCCGCGAGGTTTTGAACAGGTCGCCACGTCCAATCGAGGTAATCGGTCCCGCGCTGATCGACGAAGCGATCGAACCTTACCGACGTCTGTTGCAGCGCCCACGCCCGACAGAGGGATGGACTTAAATTTGCTATTTGCCGACCTTGAGCCCGCCCATTATGCCATGGCGCGCCGGACACGGACCATCGGCACGCGTTGGCGGAGACGTTAGACAGCGCCGAAGAGAAGAAGTATCTGTCTGCAGGCCTTCTCCGAAATCGCACTCTGCCGCGGCCTCGGCGACAATTCACCTAGCTGGCTGGGCTGCCGTATCGGTGCAGATGATGTGAATCGGCTCGCTCTCGGACCCAACCGGTATTAATGAAATCAGGTAGTTGCGATGCCGATCGGCGTCGTGACCCCACGCCGAAACACACACACCTTGTCGTCTCGGTCGCTTATTCGGCCGCGATCTTGGCGTCGTTCATGATCTTCGCCCACTTCGCAACTTCCGACCGCATGAAGGTGTCGAACTGAGTTGGATCAACCGGGAATGGCAGCATCCCCATCTGCAACATCCATTGCGCCATTTCAGGCTCTTGGACCGCTGCGGAAATTTCAGTGGCGAGGCGCTTCACGATCGGCTCCGGTGTGCCGGCTCGGGCTAGGATTCCGTACCATTGGTTGATACTGACGTTTGGATATCCAAGCTCGACGAGAGAAGGCACCTCCGAGTATGGAGCGAACCGTTGGGCTGATGCAGCCGCGAGCAGCTTGACCTTGCCGGATTTGTACTGCGGCCCGGCGGTCGAAAACGAAATCATCAGCGCGTGTACAAAGCCGCCGACGATATCGGTTATCGCCGGGGCCGACCCCTTATACGGAACATGCAGGAGATCCGCGCCCGTGTTTGCCTTTACCAGTTCCATTCCCAAGTGCGCGAGGCTGCCTTTGCCCCAGGAGGCATAAGTCAGCTTGCCCGGATTTGCTTTCGATTGTTCGACCAGATCCTTGAACGTCTCGATCTTGGTTGACGTTCCGGCAAGGATGACAAACGGCTGGGTCGCTATGCCGGCAACGGCTACGAAATCACGCACGCCGTCGTAGCTGAGCTTCTTAAAGTAGCCTTGGTTTATCGCGTGCTCGGAGCTGGCCAGCAGCAGCGTGTAGCCATCGGGAGCCGAGTTCGCCACGAACCTGGTGCCGATGGTTGCTGTGGCGCCACCCATGTTTTGGACGATGACCGTCTGCTTGAGCCGCTGGCTGAGCCGTTCCGCCAACTTGCGCCCGAGCGTGTCGGTTCCACCGCCTGCAGGCCATGGAACGAGCAGCTGGATCGTTGCGGAGGGATAGCT
>JBFXHW010000323.1:0-3665 GCA_050176605.1 Sphingobium sp.
GGGTCTTGGGAAGCGCGGGCGCGAACTGGATGGCGTCTGGCGTGGCGATCGGTCCGATCTCGTGCCTCACCCACTGGACCAGTTCCTTGCGCAGCGCGTCCCCGCCATCTTCGCCCGCATTGAGCGTGACGTAAGCGTAGATGCCCTGCCCCTTGATCTCGTGCGGCATGCCGACCACGGCGGCTTCCGCGACCTTGGCATGAGCGACGAGTGCGCTCTCCACCTCGGCGGTGCCCATGCGGTGGCCCGAGACGTTGATCACGTCATCGACGCGGCCGGTGATCCAGTAATAACCGTCCGCGTCGCGGCGGCAGCCGTCGCCGGTGAAATATTTGCCGGGATAGGTGGTGAAATAGGTCTGGAAGAAGCGATCATGATCGCCCCAGACGGTGCGCATCTGGCCGGGCCAGGAATCGAGGATGCACAGATTGCCCTCGGTCGCGCCCTCCAGCGGATTGCCCTCCGCATCGACAATTTGCGGCTTTACCCCGAAAAACGGCTTGCTGGCTGAACCCGGCTTGAGGTCGATCGCGCCCGGCAACGGCGTGATCATCGCCGCGCCGGTCTCGGTCTGCCACCAGGTGTCGACGATCGGGCAGCGGCTGTCGCCGACCACCTTGTGATACCACAGCCAGGCTTCCGGGTTGATCGGCTCACCGACCGAGCCGAGCAGGCGCAGCGAGGACCGGCTGGTCTTCTTCACCCACTCGTCGCCCTCGCGCATCAGCGCGCGCAGTGCCGTCGGCGCGGCGTAGAAGATGTTGACCTGATATTTGTCGACCACCTGCCAGAAGCGGCTGAAATCCGGATAGTTGGGCACGCCCTCGAACATCAGCGTGGTCGCCCCGTTGGCGAGCGGACCATAGACGACATAGCTGTGGCCGGTCACCCAGCCGATGTCGGCGGCACACCAATATATGTCACCGGGCCGATAGTCGAAAATGAGCTGATGGGTCATCGAAGCCCACACCAGATAGCCGCCCGTGGTGTGCAGCACGCCCTTGGGCTTGCCGGTCGAACCCGATGTGTAGAGGATGAACAGCGGGTCCTCCGCGCCCATTGGTTCCGGCGCGCAGTCCGGCGCGGCTTCCGCCATCCCGTCATGATACCAGACGTCGCGGCCATCCTGCATCGCCACACCCTTGCCGGTGCGTTTGACGACGATCACGCGCTCGACCGAGGTGCAGTGATTGAGCGCCTCATCGACATTGGTCTTGAGCGGCACGGCCTTGCCGCCGCGCAGCCCCTCGTCTGCGGTCACGACCAGCCTGGAATCGCAATCCTGGATGCGGCCCGCGAGCGCGTCGGGCGAGAAGCCGCCGAACACGATCGAATGAATCGCCCCGATCCGCGCACATGCGAGCATCGCCACGGCGGCCTCCGGGATCATCGGCAGATAGAGGGTGATGCGGTCGCCCTTCCTCGCCCCGTTGGCTTTCAGCACATTGGCGAAGCGGCAGACGTCGGCGTGAAGCTCGGCATAGCTGATCTTGCGGCTCTCCGAAGGATCGTCGCCCTCCCACAGGATCGCGATGTCATTGCCGCGCGTCGCCAGATGCCTATCGAGGCAGTTGGCCGAGAGGTTGAGCACGCCGTCGGCGAACCATTTGATGCCGAAGTCGGCTTCGTTGAAGCTGGTTTCCTTCACCTGCGTGAAGGGTTTGATCCAGTCGATCCGCTGTGCCTCGCGCCGCCAGAACCCTTCCGGGTCGGAAGACGCTTCGGCATACATCCGATCATAGGCCGCGCGATCGATGAAGGCCCTTTCGCTCCACTCAGCGCTGACGGGGAATATCTCCTGGTTCATGACATCTCCTATCCTGGCCTGTCGTTCGCCTGTCGGTTCCGCCCCAGTTGGAGCCCTTCAGGCTGCTATACCGGCATGATCATCGCCGTCTAGGCGGTCCATCCGGGTAAATACTCATTTCCGCATTTGGTTTGATGCAGGACAAATCCACCCGTTGGGGCAATCGATAATGGCCCGTCATTGGCCGCAATGAGCGGAGGGGATGATGACAATGAAGGCGGGCCGGCTGTTGCTGGCCGGAACGGCGGCGCTTGCGCTGTCGGCAGGCGAAGCTTTGGCCCAGACACCGCGGGAGGCGGCGCTGGAAGCCCGCGTGAACGAGCTGGAGGCGGCGGTCGCCGAACTGCGGACCGAGCTTAACGCTGTGCGTGCGCCACAAGGCGAGTTGCCCGGCTGGCGCAAGAGCACCGACGACAAGATCGCCGCGCTGGAGGCCAGGCCGGCTGGTCCGGCTGAAGGCTTCAACGTCGGCGGGACGACCATCAAGCTCAATGGCTTCATCAAGGCCAACGCGATCTTCAGTCGCTATGATGATGGCGACGTCGCGACCGGATCGCTGGGCAAGGACTTCTATCTTGCGCAAACCATTCCGGTCGGGGCGGCGCGCGAAGGCACGGACTATGTCGGCCATGCAAAGCAGACAAGGTTGTGGCTCACCATGGCGACGCCGGTCGGCAACCACATGCTCAAGGGCCATGTCGAATTCGACTTTCAAACCTCGCAGGGAACGCAGGGGTCGCAACGGACCACCAACGGCTACAATCTCGCGCTGCGGCGCGGTTTCGTGACATTCGGCAATTTCCTGGTCGGTCAGGAATGGAGTAATTTCCAATATGTCTCGGCACTGCCGGAAACGACCGACTTCGTGGGTCCGACCGAGGGTACGGTGTTCGTGCGGCAAATGCAGGCGCGCTACAGTTTCGTGCTCAACCCGGAACTGACCTTGTCGGTCGCTGCGGAAAATCCGGAAAGCGCCACCATCGCACCGGCATCTGCGGCTCTGGTCGAGAATGACGACGATCGCATGCCTGATTTCACCGCGCGTCTGAATTACAAGGCCAGTTTTGGAGAATTGTCCCTTGCCGGGCTGATCCGGCAGCTTTCGGTCGATAACGGTACGCAAGGGGCCAGGGCGACGGGGTGGGGCGTCAGCGGCGCGGGCAAGCTCGCCTTCGGGCCTGACAAGCGACACGATATCCGTTTCATGCTCAGCTATGGTGACGGCATCGGCCGCTACCTCGGGCTGAATTTCGCGCCGGATGGCGTTTACGCCGGCACGCCCGGCAGCGACATTCTGACAGTCGCCAACCTGGCCGGTTTCGCGGCGATCCGGTTCGCCTGGACCAAGACGGTCCGTTCGACGTTCATGGCGAGCTTCCAGAACGCCGATTATCCGTCCGGCGTGGTCATCACCCCCCTCGCGAACAAGCGCGCATGGAGCGGCGCCAGCAATCTATTCTGGTCTCCGGTCAAGGGCTTCGACCTGGGGATCGAATATCGCCACGGCCAGCGCGAACTTCTGAGCGGGGCGAAGGGTCAACTCGATCGGCTTGAAATGGCCGCCAAATATGGTTTCTAAACGGATCTGACAGGAGAGAGCACATGGCGACGACGCATGACGGCATGCCCAAGCACCACCGCGCGACACATAATGAAAAATTGATTATCGGCGCGTCGTCACTTGGCACGGTGTTCGAGTGGTATGACTTCTATCTCTACGGACTTCTCGCCACCTATATTTCGTCCCATTTCTTTTCGGCGGTGAACGAGACCACCGGCTTCATCTTCGCGCTGGCGGCGTTCGCGGCCGGATTCGCGGTGCGACCGTTCGGGGCGCTTGTATTCGGACGGATCGGCG
>JBFXHW010000324.1:0-3648 GCA_050176605.1 Sphingobium sp.
GTGGAAGAGATACTCGATCAGGTGGGGATCGAAACTCCCAAGCTGCCGATGCAGGTCATTGGCGGGCGTGTCGGCAAGCATAGCGAACATCTCTCCCGACTGCTGGCAGAAATGCAGGTGTTGCCGCGCGCACACCCGGAAGCGGTCTGGTAGTCGACAGGCGAAGGTCAGGAGCCTGCATGGAAATTGCCTCTGCCCTTGATACGGACCTGACGGCCCGGATCTGCGCAGTGCTCGACACCGTGCCGGACCCGGAAATACCTGTGGTCTCGGTAACTGAGCTCGGGATCGTGCGCGGTATCGTTCCCGACGAAACGGGCGCGCCGACCGTTCAGATCACGCCGACCTATACCGGATGTCCCGCGACCGCCATGATCGAACGATCGGTGCGCGACGCGCTGGACATGGCGGGGTTTCACGACGTTGCGTTGAAGACAGTACTCTCGCCTGCCTGGAGCACGGACATGATTTCCGTTGATGGCCGGGAAAAGCTCCGCGCCTATGGCATTGCACCGCCGCCCGAGGGTGTGGCGAGCCATTCGCTGCGTGGACGCGATATCGTGGAATGTCCGCGCTGTAGCTCCACCGACACGCGCGAGGTCAGCCGCTTCGGGTCCACGCCATGCAAGGCGCTATGGCAGTGCAACAGCTGCGCGGAGCCTTTCGACAGATTCAAATGTCACTAGGAGCAAGGATGTCCACAGGATTTCACCCGCTTGAGATTGCCGAAGTCCGCCGCGAGATCGCGGATGCGGTTTCGCTGCGTTTCTCCGTACCCGATGACCTCAAGGACAGGTTCCTCTTCACGCCGGGCCAGCATCTGACGCTGCGCGCCGATATCGGCGGTGAGGATGTGCGCCGCAACTATTCGATCTGCGCCGCGCCGCATGAGGGCGAACTGCGGGTCGCGATCAAGCAGATCGCCGGGGGCGTGTTTTCCGGCTGGGCGAACAGCGCGTTGCAGGCGGGCCAGACAATTGACGTCATGCCGCCGCATGGCAGCTTTACCTGGACGTTCGATCCCGCGCAGGCGCGCAGCTATGCCGGTTTCGCGGGCGGATCGGGCATCACGCCGATCCTCTCGCTGCTGAAAACCGCGCTGAGCGTGGAGCCGGAAAGCCAATTCGTGCTCCTCTACGGCAATCGCGCGACCAACTCGATCATGTTCCTCGAAGAGATCGCAGCGCTGAAAGACCGGTTCATGGGGCGCCTGCAGATCCATCATTTCCTGGAGGATGAGGAAGGCGATTTCGAACTGCTCAATGGCAGGCTGGACGCGGATAAGGTCGCCGACGTGCTGGGCTCTCTGGTTGATCCGGCCGATATCGACGCGGCCTTCATCTGCGGCCCCGGCCCGATGATGGACGCGGTCGAGACGGGGTTGAAGTCTGCTGGCGTTCCGGGCGAGCGCATTCTGATCGAACGCTTTACCGTGGGCAAAATGAGCGAGGCACAGATGGCTGCCGCGCGCGAGCTGGAACGCAAGGCGGAGGGGCGGCCGGTCAAGCTGACCATCGATGGCCGCCGCCGCACGCTCGCCTTCGACGCCGCCAAGGGGTCGATTCTCGAAAATGCCCGTGCCGCGGGGCTGCCCGCGCCCTTCGCCTGCAAGGCCGGGGTGTGCGCCACCTGCCGCGCAAAGCTGGTGAAGGGCGAGGTGACGATGAAGCAGAATTACGGCCTGTCGGCGGACGAGGTGGCGCAGGGCTATGTGCTGACCTGTCAGGCGGTGCCGATGACCGACGACGTGGAGCTGGATTTCGACGCGTGAGGGAATTCAGGCTAGCATGACCTGAATTCCGGCTTATGCGACTGTTTTTCCGCCCGCCACCATTTCCAGTGCCATGTCGGCGATTGCGTCGGGCTTGATCGGGCCGGATGCATCGTACCAGTTGCCGGTCCAGTTTATCATGCCGAAGAGCAGCATCGTGCGGGCTCGCGCGGCGGCCTTGTCCTTGCCAAGCGCCGGGTCGATTGCAACGAGCAGGCTTTGCACCGCATCGACGATCCGTCGCTGCTTGGCGACGATGGCGTTGCGTCGGTCGGTGGGCAGGTTGTCGATATCGTTGAGCAGCACCTTTTGCCGCGCCGCCGCGCCGACATAATGCCCCATGAAGAGGCGCAGCAGGCGCCCAAGCCGCTCTCGCGGCGTGCCACCACCGGTCTCGGCGGCCTTCACATCCTCGGCCAGGCGGTCGATATGCGAAGCCATCACCGCGTGGAGCACATCCTCCTTCGACGGATAATAATGATAGAGCAGCGATTTAGAGGTTTTGCAGGCCTTTGCGATGTCCGCGACCGACGCGCCGAGAAACCCGCGCGAGGCGAACAGCTCCGCCGCCTGTTCGACGATAGCCTCCCGACGCTCCTCATAATCCGCCGCCTGTGTTCGCGCCATTCTGCCTGACCCCTCGTTCAACGAATTGAGTAACAGGCCGGGCGGACGCGTCAACAGGGAGAGCGGATCATTCCGGTCGCCAGCCCTCCAGCACCTCGACGAATTTCGACAACCAGGCGTTGGTCTGGTGCCCGTCGACGACGCGATGGTCTATGGTGAGCGAGACATAGGCCATCGGGCGGATCTGGATCGTGTCGGTGCCATCGACCTCCCGTACCACAACGCGCTTCTCGGTCTTGCCAATGCCGAGGATCGCCGATTGCGGCTGAGCGATGATGATCGGCGAGGCGAAAAGGGACCCCGAAACGCCATGGTTGGAAATGGTGAAGGTGCCGCCCTTCATGTCCGCGGGCGAAAGGCGGGTGTCGCGCGCGCGGCCGATGAGATCGGTGAGACGCTGTGCGATGCCGAGCAGTGAGAGCGTCTGGCACTGCTGAATGACGGGCACGACGAGGCCCTTGTCGCCGAGCGCCGTGCCTATGCCGATATTGATGTCATGGAATATGTCGAGCCGGTCTTCGTGCCAGCGGCTGTTGATTGCGGGCGCAGCCTTCATCGCCTGCGCTGCGGCGGCGATGAAATAGGCGGTGAAGCTGAGATTGGCGCTGTCCTTCCCGAATGCCGCCTTGTGGCGCGCGCGATGCGCCATGATCGCCGAGAAATCGCATTCGAAGACGGAGGTGACATGGGGCGCGGTAGCGACGCTGTTCAGCATGTTTTGCGCAATGGCGAGGCGCATGCGGTCGTGCGGGATCGTGGTAACGCCGCCGGAGGGGGCGGGATTCGCTGCGGGCGGCAACGGGGCAGGAGTGGTCGAGGGCGCCTTGGCGCGCGCCTCGACATGAGCATCGACATCGGCGCGGGTGATGCGCCCGCCGCGCCCGGTACCCGCGATCCGTGCGGGGTCTAGCCCATGTTCCTTCACTGCGCGGCGCACGGCCGGAGAGAGGGCGTGAACGTGAGTCCGGGTGACTTCCGGCTCGGGCTTCGGAGCAGATGCCTCGGGAACATTCGACGATTCAGGCTCTTGTTCATCAGCTTCTGCGGCGATTTTCAACCGACCGAGCAGCGCCCCGGGCATCGCCTCCGCATCGGTGTCGAGCAGGATCTCGCTCAGCACGCCGGATGCAGGTGAGGGCACCTCCTGCGTAACCTTGTCGGTTTCGAGCTCGACCAGCGGGTCGTTCTCGGAAATCGTCTGGCCGATCTTCGCCAGCCAACTCCGCACGATAGCCTTGGTACCTTCCTGC
>JBFXHW010000325.1:0-3639 GCA_050176605.1 Sphingobium sp.
AGGCCGTTGAGGGGCAGGTGCGTCCGCTTCATGCGCGCGTCACTGCGCCTCGGCCGGGGCCACGAGCGCGAACCGGGGAATGGCGACGCGCAGCATTCGCCCGTCCGACGCGACCATGGTGTAATGTCCCTCCATCACCCCGGTCGATGTGCCGAGCGGACAGCCCGACACATAATCGTAGGAACCGCCCGGGTGGATCACCGGCTGCTCGCCGACCACGCCCTCGCCCTCGACATGATGGGTGACGCCGCGCGCGTCAGTGATCGACCAGCGGCGGGAGAGAAGCTGGACCGGCTCGTCGCTCTCATTCTCCACCCGCACATGATAGGCCCAGAACCAGCGCTCCCTGTCCGGCTCCGACTGTTCGGGCAGAAAGCTCACGGATACACGGACGACGATGTCGTCGGTTACCGCGAAAAAGGGAAAGAGCGCCTTCACGAATGGCAAATTCGCCTAAAGGCCAACCGCCGTCAATGCCTGATCCAGATCGGCGATCAGGTCATCGGGGTCCTCCAGACCGACGTTGATGCGCAGCATGCCCTCTACCACGCCCATGCCCTCGCGCACTTCCGGCCCCACGCCATGATGGGTGGTGGAGGCGGGATGGGTCATCAGGCTGCGCGCGTCGCCGATATTGTTGGATATGTCGATCAGCTCCAGCGCATTGAGCAGCGCATGCGCCTTTTCCCTTCCTCCCTCGACGATGAAGGAGAAGATCGGCCCGCACGCCTTCATCTGCGCCATGGCGAGGTTGTGCTGCGGATGGCTGGGAAGGCCGGGATGCAGGATCTTCGGCACGCGCGCCTCGATGAACCGGCCAACCTTCAGCGCGTTTTCGGACTGGCGATGCGCGCGCAGGTCGAGCGTCTCCAGCCCTTTCAGCACTACCCAGGCATTGAACGGAGAGAGCGTGGGACCCGTGTTGCGCTGGAATGGCATCAGCACCTCGTCGATCCATTGCTGGCTCGCACAGATGGCACCCGCCAGCACACGCCCCTGTCCGTCCATCAGCTTGGTGGCGCTATAGGCGACGACATCCGCGCCATAGTCCATCGGCCGCTGCAAAACCGGCGTCGCGAACGCATTGTCGACGATCGTGGTGATGCCGCGCGACTTCGCCAGACCGCAAACATGGGCGAGGTCGACAATGTCCATCGTCGGGTTGGCGGGCGTTTCGAAGAAGAAGGCCCTTGTGTTGGGCCGGATCGCCTTTTCCCACTCCTCATTCTTCCACGCGTCGATCGCGGTGGTCTCTATGCCGAATTTCGGCAACAGATTGTCGGTCAGCCAGCGACAGGACCCGAACGCCGCCTTGGCCGCGACAACATGGTCTCCCGCCTTCAGCGAGGACAGCAGCGCGGACGTCATCGCCGCCATGCCGGTGGCCTGCGCCCGGCATGCCTCCGCGCCCTCGATCAGGGCGATGCGTTCCTCCAGCATCTGCACCGTCGGGTTCTGCATGCGGCTGTACTGCATGCCCGGCGCCTCGCCGGCGAAGCGCGCCGCAACGGTCTGTGCGTCGTCATAGCAATAGCCGGACGTCATGAAGATCGCCTCCGACGTCTCGCCCTGCTCGCTGCGCCATGTGCCGCCGCGCACGGCCTGCGTCGCCGGCCGCCATTTGGTCGTGATGTCGCGATTTTGCCCGGTGGTTCTTTTCATTTCCGTTTCCCTAAAGCCCCGCAAGCACGGCGTCGCCCATTTGCCGGGTGGTCATGGTGCCGCCAAGGTCAGCGCTGCGCGCGCCATCTTCGAGCGCCCGCGCGACCGCTGCCTCGATCCGGTCGGCGGCTTCCGGCATCCCCAGCGAATAGCGCAGCATCATCGCCGCCGACAGGATGGTGGCGAGCGGATTGGCCTTGCCCTGCCCGGCAATATCGGGCGCGGAACCGTGGATCGGCTCGTACAGGCCCTTGCCGTTCGCATCGAGCGAGGCCGAGGCCAGCATACCGATGGAACCCACGCACATGCTCGCCTGATCGGATAATATGTCGCCGAACAGGTTGCCGGTCACGACCACATCGAACTGGCCCGGATTGCGCACGAGCTGCATCGCCGCATTGTCCACGTACATGTGGCTCAGCGCGACATCGGGATAGTCCGCCGACACCTCGATCACCACGTCGCGCCAGAGCTGGCTCGTCTCCAGCACATTGGCCTTGTCGACGGAGCACAGCTTGCCGCGCCGGGCACGCGCCGCCTTGAACGCGCTGTGGGCAATGCGGGCGACCTCTGCCTCGTTGTAACTCATCACGTCATAGCCTTCGCGCAGGCCGTCGGCCGTCTTGCGCATGCCCTTTTCGCCGAAATAGACGTCGCCATTCAGCTCCCGCACGATCAGCAGGTCGATCGCGGAGGCCACTTCCGGCCGCAGCGCGGATGCATCGGAGAGCTGCGGGAACACCTTTGCGGGACGCAGGTTGGAAAACAGCGTCAGCTCCTTGCGCAAACCCAAGATCGCCTGTTCCGGGCGCAGGTGCCGCTCCAGATTGTCGCAATCCGGATCACCGACCGCACCGAACAGGATCGCGTCGGCGCGCTTGGCCAGATCGAGCGTTTCGGGAGGAAGCGGATGTCCCGCCGCCTTGTACGCCGCACCGCCGACCAGTCCCTCTTCGAAGCTGAGGCTGTTGACGCCGAGGGCATCGAGCACCCGGCGCGCCTCGACCATGATCTCAGGCCCGATGCCATCCCCAGCCAATATCGCAACCAGCATGATCGTCTCCCTGTTTCCCGCGCGTCCATATGGACGCCGCGCGCCTCACGCAACCGCTCTTTTCAGCCGGTCGGTCAGGCGGTCGCGGGCCGAAAGCACGTCCGCACGGCGGTCGACAAGGATGGATCGTTCGAGAAAATGGCGGGTGAGCGCGAAGCCATCGAGGATTTCCGTCCACCCGGCCTGCATCGACCGGTCGCGGATGAAGGCGGGGAGAGGCAACAGCTTTGCTTCATGCCCCTGCGCTCCGGCCGGACTGACGGCCGCGCCGGTGCGGGGCGAGACGAAGGCGAGGCTTTCCGGCCCGGCGCCGGTAACGGTACAGCCCGAAAGGTCGAGGCCGAAGCCCAGCTCGGCAAGCAGCAACAGCTCGTAACGCACCAGCGCCACCGCCCATCCGCGCGCCGCCGGTGCCGCCTCCACGGCGTCGAGTACTGCGCCGAGCGCGGCATGAAGCGCGGGGTAGGCATTTTCCTCCGGCAGGGACACGGCTGTCAGCGCACACACCCATTCGACTGCGGCGGCGGGCAGGGGTTCCGCCAGAATCGGCGCAAGGCTGTGCGACAGCTCCGCGCTCATCGACGCGAGCTGCTCAGCCGTGCGGGCGGCAAAGCTGGCCTCGACCCGGTTTCCGGGAATCAACACGGGGCGCATCGCGCGCGAACGCCCTCCACGCACATATCCGGCCATCAGTCCGGTGTCGGGCGTCAGCGCCCGCACCACCGCGCCATGCTCGCCATGGGCGCGCACCGAACAGATTATTGCGGGCGTGGTGAGATGGGGCATCGTCGGGACCCTAATGCCGGGTGCGCGGCCGGACGTCAAAATCCCTCAATCGTTGGGCCCGCCGGTGACGACCGGAACAGCATGTTCGAGGTGCTGACACCGGACATGCAGGCCAGCTATCTTACCAATCTCACGCA
>JBFXHW010000326.1:0-3595 GCA_050176605.1 Sphingobium sp.
GCCAGCTCGGCGGTCTCACGCTTTGTCAGGACAGGGAAAGCGCCATGGTGTTCGAGGCGTCCGCAGCGGCGATCGCAAAGGGCGCGGTCGAGGCGCAATTGCCGATTACCGGACTGGCCCGCGCCATTCTCGAACGGTGCGAGGTACGCGACCTTGCGGCCTGACCATAACTTTACCCCTGACGGCGAAGCTCCAAAGCCGGTGACCTGCCCGCTCTCCTTGCGCGGGAAGATCGCCAGGGAGCTTGACCAGTTGCGCGAGGACATGGAAGAGATCGGCGTGCAGCTCTGTCTCGACGAAGAGGTGATGCTGCGCTGCATGTCGCACCTGCAACGGCTCGATGAAATGGGTCAGCGCAGCATCTGGCTGGCCGCATTGGTGCGCGCCGAAAATCCCTGCGACGTCATTCCCGACATAACGCTGAAATCGCTGGCCGACCGCCTGCGAGACTGAAGCGCCGATGCGACCTGAAACGAAAACGGGGCCGGGCAGGCCCCTTTTTTGTTCCGCGACGACAGACCTGCCTCAGTCATAGGGCGGGCAGTCGAGGCCCTTTGCGCTTTTTGTGAAGATCTCGCATCCTGTTTCCGTAATGCCGATACTATGCTCGAACTGGGCGGAAAGCGAGCGGTCCCGGGTTACGGCCGTCCAGCCGTCATCGAGCATACGCACGCCGGGTTTGCCGATGTTGATCATCGGTTCTATCGTGAAGAACATACCCGGCTTCAGCTCCGGTCCGGTGCCGGGCTGGCCGACATGCACGACCTCCGGCGCATCATGGAACACCCGCCCGAGCCCGTGGCCGCAAAAGTCACGGACCACGCCATAGCGATGCTTTTCGGCATGACGCTGGATCGCATGGCCGATATCGCCCAGATGATTGCCGGGGCGGGCCTGCTCGATGCCGATCATCAGGCATTCATAGGTCACCTCGACCAGCCGCTTCGCCTTGACCGGCGCCTCGCCGGCGAGGTACATCCTGCTGCTGTCGCCATGCCAGCCCTCGACCATAGGCGTCACGTCGATATTGACGATATCGCCCTCCTTCAGCTCCCGGTCTCCCGGAATGCCGTGGCAGATAACGTTGTTGATAGATGTGCAGCAGCTATGCGTATAGCCGCGATAGCCCATCGTCGCCGGCGCGCCACCGCCCTCTATCGTCATTTGCCTGACGACATCGTCGATCTCTCCGGTCGTGATACCGGGCACGACGAGCGGCGCGAGCGCATCGAGGATATCGGCCGCGAGGCGGCCCGCCTTGCGCATGCCGGCAAAGCCGCTTTCGTCGTACAGCTTGATCGCCGTCGAACGCGTCGGCGGTGTGTCGGCGGTCATTGTCATATAATCGGTCATGGCGCCATTATAGGGAGGGTCGATCGATAATACGAGTGGCTTGATCCGGGGGCTTGATCCCGCGGGCGGGCGGGCGCATGAGGTCTTCGTCGAAGGAGTGAACGGATGGCTGAACGGGTAAGGGAAGGCGGATGCGCATGCGGCGTTGCCCGTTACCGTGTCGAGGGCGATCCGATCTTCGTCAACAATTGCCATTGCCGCCAGTGCCAGCGCCAGACCGGGTCCACGTCGGTCGTCAACATGTTTTATGAAGCGGAGCGGCTGACGCTGCTTTCCGGAGAGACGTCGCGCCATGTCGTGAAGGCGGGCAGCGGCGGCGATCATGTCATCGTGCGGTGCGCGAGCTGCGAAACGGCGCTGTGGAGCCATTATCCGCGCCTTGGCGAACATTGTGCCGCGATCAGGGTCGGGACGCTGGACGACGCATCATCGGTGCGTCCGGACGCCGTCATCTATACTGGCGAACGCATGCCGTGGGTTGCGCTGCCTGACGACATTCCTGCCTTTGAGCAATATTATTCCCCTCGGGAGGTGTTGCCGGAGGACCGGTTCGCCCGCCTGAAAGCGGTCGCGGCAAAGGCGGGCGCCTGATGAGCGAACGGGTCTGGACAGCCGCCCTGATCGTCATCGGCGACGAAATATTGTCGGGCCGCACGCAGGACAAGAATATCGCGCAAGTGGCGAGCTGGCTGAATGTCCAGGGCATAAGGCTGCGCGAGGTACGCGTCCTGCCGGATGTCGAGGATGCGATCGTCGAAACGGTCAACGTGCTTCGCGCGAAACATGATTATGTATTCACCACCGGCGGGATAGGCCCGACGCATGACGATATCACGGTGGACGCCGTGGCGCGGGCGCTGGGTGTGCCCGTGATCGTTCACCCGGAAGCGCGCGCGGTTCTGGAGGATTATTACGCCACGCGCGGCGGAGTAAACGAGGCGCGGCTCCGCATGGCACGCGTGCCGGAGGGGGCAGAGCTGATCCCCAACCGCTATTCGGGCGCGCCGGGCATAAGATGCGGCAACCTCGTCCTGATGGCGGGCGTTCCGGCGATCACTGCGGGAATGCTGGATGCGCTGACAGGACTGCTCGAAGGCGGAGCGCCAGTGCTTTCTGTGTCGATAGGCTGTTGGGTGCAGGAAAGCGAAATCGCCGCGTTGCTCGCCGATACGGAGCGCGCGCACGAGGGAAGCCAGATCGGCAGCTATCCCTTTTTCCGGGACGGAAAGATCGGCTGCAACTTCGTTGTCCGGGCGACGCGGCAGGATGTACTCGATGCCTGCGCCGGCGCGCTGGCCGCCGGGCTGGAGGCGGGCGGCTGGCCCGCCATTCCCGGCGGCATCTGACCGGGCGGTGCTCGCTATCCTACACCAGCAGAAACGCGAGACATAACAGCACCACGGCACAGAGCATTGCCAGCCACACGGCGATGGCAACCCGCTTCTTTCGCCCGTCCTTGCATTGCCAGCCCGTCATGCGCCTGGTGCCCGCCGCCGCCGGTTCAGGGGAAGAGCACGGCCGTTACCATCGCCAGATCGGCGGGGGCATAGGCATCGAGCGCGATCTGCTTTTTCGGATTGATGCTGTGGCCGAACAGGTGCCCGCTTCGGTCGGTCGTGACCGTGATGACGCGGAGCCCTCTTTTCTCCTGCAACACTGCGATCCCGCCATGGACGGGATAGCGGTCGGGATCGACGATCAGCACCGCACTGCCCGGTATGGTGTCGCCGAGCGAGGTCCGGCACATCCGCAAGGCATAGGCCCGGGCGCCGGTGCCCGGCGGCGGAGCGATGCTTTGCGGCCCCGGAAACGGCTCGATTAACCCATCGCCGATTGGCACGCCCATTATGGTCAGCAGCGGCGGCGCGCTGCGCACTGCCGGCTGCTGAGGCATGGCATGCGGATGGGCCGGATCATGCCTCGGCGGCGGCGCGAAAACTGGCTCCCGCTCCAGCTCGGCGCGCAGCGCCGCGACGCGATCGCGCGTCTGTTTCTGCCGTTCCGCGGCTCCCGGCACGCGGGGCAGCCAGTCGTCGAGCGTCCCCTCCCCAAACTCGCGACGCAGATGGCTGGCCAGCGCGGCGCGGTCCGTTACGCCGAACAGGGCGCAAAGCGACTGCACCGTCTCCACGTTCCAGCGGTCGAACGCCCTGGCCGCGTTTTCGATGCGCGACACCATGACGGCGGGCAGGCCAAAGCGATCCTGCAGCGTCGCCAGCGTCAAATCTGCGTCGCCGCTGCG
>JBFXHW010000327.1:0-3586 GCA_050176605.1 Sphingobium sp.
GCTGCGGCACAAGACGCAGGTCTTCATCGCGCCGGATGGCGATCATTATCGCGTGCGCCTTACCCACAGCCTGGAGGTGGCGCAGATCGGCCGCACGATCGCGCGTGCGCTCGGCCTGAACGAGGACCTCACCGAGGCCCTATGTCTTGCGCACGACATTGGCCATCCGCCTTTTGGCCATGCGGGCGAAGAGGCGCTGGAACAGGCAATGGCGGGGGCCGGGGGCTTCGATCACAACGCGCATACGCTGCGCGTGCTGATGCTGTTGGAAAGCCCCTATCCCCGTTTTCCCGGCCTCAATCTGAGCTGGGACATGCTGGAGGGGCTGGCCAAGCATAACGGCCCGGTGACCGATCCCAACTGGGCGATGCGCGAACTTGATACGCTCTTCCCGCTCGATCTGCATAGCTGGCCATCGCTCGAAGCGCAGGTCGCCGCGGTTGCCGACGATATCGCCTATGACAATCATGATATCGATGACGGGCTGAGGGCCGGTATGCTGACACTCGATCAGATATGTGAGGTGCCGCTGGTCCGAGAAGGGTGGGACAGGGTGCGCGCACGCTATCCCGATGTGGTCGAAGACCGGCTGCTGCGCGAACTGGTTCGCGACCAGATCGGCCTGATGGTCAATGATGTGATCGAGACCAGCCGCAGCGCAATCGCCGACGCCGGTGTCGGGAGCGTTGCCGATGTCCGGGCGGCGGGCCGCCCTCTTGTCGGTTTTTCCGGTGCGCTCGCGGAGCGGGAAGTGGAACTGACCCGCTTCATGTATGCCAATCTCTACTAGAACGACTCCCAGCACGCCGAAGCAGAGCGGGCACGCATCGTGGTGGAGGGGCTGTTCGGGGCCTATCGCGACCGGCCGGAGCTGATGGGAGACGGCTGGGCGGGTCGGGCGCGTGAGCCGGAACCGATGTGCAGCCGCCATGTATGCGACTATATCGCGGGCATGACGGACCGGTTCGCCGAACGGGCCTATGAGGCGCTTTGCGGCAGCGCAGCAACATCCGATTGACAGCAGGGACGCTTTGAGCGAAGTCTCGACTGTCTCCGCGGCGAGGATTCGGCGCGGTCAGGATGCGGGAGAGTGCCAAGACGGGAAACCGTTGAAGCCGCCGAAGGAGCAACCGCCCCGGAATCTCTCAGGCTAAGGGACCGCATCCCGGTTGGACACTCTGGAAAGCGGGCGGGAAACCGCCCCACCGAAGGGGTAAGCCGCGGGCTCCAAGATGAGTCTGCCGGTCAAAGCTCTCAGGTTCCGTGACAGAGGGGGTGGCTGGACACAGGCGCGCAATGCGTCCGTCTTCGCCCCATTCTGGCTACGGAGCGTTGATATGAGTACTTCTCAAACCTCTGATATTATTGAAGAAGAGATCGCGGCGGATGTTCCGTTGCTGGTATTTCCGCTCGACGGCTGGCATCGTAGCAAGGGCGGGCGCATGGTCGCCTTCGCCGGATATGAGATGCCGATCCAGTATGAAGGCATCATGGCCGAGCACCTCTGGACCCGCGAAAATGCGGGGCTGTTCGACGTCAGCCATATGGGCCAGCTCAGCTTCACGGGTGAGGGGCTGGAGGCAGCACTGGAGGCAGTCATCCCGGCCAGCATCTCTACGCTGCCTGTCGGTCGCCAGCGCTATTCGCTGCTGCTTGATGTGGAGGGCGGCATATTGGACGACCTGATGGTCGCGCGGCGCCCCAACGACATCTACATGGTCGTCAATGGCGCGACCAAATATGACGATATCGCCTGGTTGCTCGATCAGTTGCCCGACGAAATCACGATGAACCTGATGGACGATGCGGCGCTGCTTGCGGTGCAGGGGCCGAAAGCCGCCGATGCGTTGACGAGGCTGGTGCCGGGTGTCGAGGCGCTGTTCTTCATGGAATGCGCCGGGTTTACCTGGCATGGGCATGCGCTCTGGATCAGCCGGTCCGGGTATACCGGCGAGGACGGTTTCGAGATCAGCCTGCCCGCCGAAGCGGCGGAGGAGTTCGCGGACGCGCTCTGCGGGCAACCAGAGGTGAAGCCCATCGGTCTGGGCGCGCGCGATTCGCTGAGGCTCGAGGCAGGGCTGCCGCTTTACGGGCATGACCTGTCGCCGGAAATCGGTGCGCTCGGGGCCGATCTAGGCTTTGCCATTCCGAAGCGCCGGCGCGAACAGGGCGGTTTTCCGGGGCACGAGCGCATAGTGCAGGATCTGGCATCCGGGGCGCCGATCCGCCGTGTCGGCCTTGCCATTGAAGGCCGGCTTCCTGCTCGGGAGGGAGCAGGAATTTTTGCCGGAAACCGACAGGTTGGCACAGTCACTTCTGGCGGATTCGGCCCGAGCGTCGGCGCGCCGATAGCCATGGGCTGGGTCGCGGCGTCTCATGCCGCGATCGACACGCCGCTGGAAATCGAGGTTCGGGGCAAGCGGATTTCCGCCCGCGTTGCCGCCATGCCGTTCGTTCCGCATCACTATTACCGCCGCAAATCCTGAGACAGGGAGGGTTAAAGATGAGCCGTTATTTCACCGAGGATCATGAATGGGTTGATGTCGAAGGCGATGTCGCCACTGTCGGAATCACCGATTATGCGCAGGAACAGCTTGGCGATATCGTCTTCGTCGAGTTGCCCGCCGAGGGTGCAACCTTCAACAAGGGCGACGATGCCGCTGTGGTGGAATCCGTCAAGGCAGCGTCGGATGTCTATGCACCCGTCTCTGGAGAGGTGGTCGAGGCGAACGGCGCGCTCGAGGACGAGCCCGGTCTCGTCAACAGCGATGCAGAGGACGAGGGCTGGTTCTTCAAGCTTCGCCTGACGGACAGTTCTGAACTGGAAAAGCTGATGAACGAGACGGCCTACGCCAAGTTCGTCGAGGCCCTGTAATGCGCTACCTGCCCCTGACCCAGGCCGACCGGAGCGCGATGCTCCATCATATCGGCGCGACGGACATCGACGACCTGTTCGTCGATGTGCCCGCCGAAGCGCGCCTCGAAGGCGTGATAGAGGGCCTTCCCAATCATGCCAGCGAGATGGCTGTCGAGCGGCATATGGCCCGGTTGGCCGGGCAGAACATGGCGGCGGGGGATGTGCCTTTCTTTCTGGGCGCGGGAGCCTATCGTCATCATGTCCCGGCCAGCGTCGATCACCTGATCCAGCGTGGCGAGTTCCTCACCGCCTATACGCCCTATCAGCCCGAGATCGCGCAGGGGACGTTGCAGATGCTGTTCGAGTTTCAAACGCAGGTGGCGCGCCTCTATGGCTGCGATGTCGCCAACGCCAGCATGTATGACGGCTCGACCGCCTGCTGGGAAGCTATCGGGATGGCCCGGCGGATCACGAAGCGGGGCAAAGCGCTGTTTTCCTCGGGCCTTCATCCCCATTATGTCAGCGTCGCCGCGACGATGGCGAAATTCACAGGTGATGCGCTGGTCCACCGGGCGCCGGGTCTGGAAGCCGGAACGGACGTGGATGCGCTCGTCGAGGCGCTTGATCGCGATACGAGCTGCGTCGTCGTGCAATATCCCGACATATTGGGCAGAATCAGCGATCTGTCACGTCTGGCCGAGAAAGCGCATGAAGTCGGTGCGCTGCTGA
>JBFXHW010000328.1:0-3574 GCA_050176605.1 Sphingobium sp.
GGAGCGGGACGATACCATATTGGTCCGGGATCCGTTCGCGGACTAAGGCGGAGGGTGATAGGATGACGTCGCGCGAGGCAACCTCCTATCTGCCCCGCGCCGCGACGGCGGAAGAAAGCGCCGAATGGCGTCGCAGCCCTTCAGATTGGGCCGCGTTACTGGCGATCGGCGCAATCCAGTGGCCGTGGCTCCTGCGCAGCCTGTGGGGCGGAAAGCGCCGCGACAAGAAAAAGCTGCTGGAGCGGTTGGCGCTTCCTGCGGAATCGCTTCCGAAGCTGGGCAGTTGGAAGGCCGATGTCGGCTTCTTGACCCGCATCGTCGATCATATTGAGCAGCATCGCCCGGCGCATGTCGTGGAGCTTGGCGCAGGCGCCTCGACGCTCGTGACCGCTCGCGCGCTCCAGATTCACGGCGGCGGTACGCTGACCAGCTTCGACCAGCATCATGATTTCGTGAGGGCCGTCGCCGAGTGGCTCACTGAGCACCAGCTAACGGTCAATCTCCACCACGCCCCGCTGGTACCCGCGTCCGAACCCTGGCCGGCACTATGGTACGATCTGTCGAAGCTACCCGATACGATCGATCTGTTGCTGATCGACGGCCCGCCCTGGACGCTGCACCCGCTGGTTCGCGGATCGGCCGAGCAGCTGTTCGACCGGATGGCACACGGCGGCGTCGTGATGCTCGATGATGCAGCGCGGCCGGGCGAGCGGCTGGTCGCGGCGCGCTGGAAGGCGCGCAGGCCCGACTTCGAGTGGCGGCTCCTTTCCGGCATCAAAGGCACGCTGGCGGGGATCAAAAGGATCGCCACCCAGTATATAGTGGTGGGCTACACGGCATGCGCCATCAATACATGGTGACGAAGAGAAGCCCCCGGACCGCCCTCGCGCCGGTTCGACTTAGACGGTAGGTTTCTGCACGAAGCCTGTCGCTACGATACCCTGAGCCTCTTCCACATCGACATGATCGACCCGTGCCGCGGGCGGCCCTTGATGGCTGGCGGTGATCAGGGCCTCGACAGCCTTTGCCGGGCCGACGGCAAGGGCCTCCACGCTCCCATCGAGTCGGTTGCGCACCCAGCCGTCGAGACCAAGCTGCTGCGCCGTCTCAACCGTCCATCCACGAAAATAGACACCCTGCACGCGCCCGTGAATACGCAGGCGCCTCGCGATACGGTTGCCGATCACTTGCCGGTCTGTGCCCGATGCATGAGCTTCTGATCGGCGAGGACGAGCGCCATCATCGACTCGACCACCGGCGCTGCACGGATGCCGACGCAAGGGTCATGCCGTCCCTTGGTCATGATGTCGGCGGCTGCCCCGTCGCGATCGATCGTCTCGACAGGCGTCAGGATCGAAGAGGTCGGCTTCAGCGCCACGCGGACCACAACAGGCTGGCCGGTGGAGATACCCCCCGCCACCCCGCCCGCGTGGTTGGCGAGGAAGACGGGCTTGCCGTCATTGCCCGGCCGCATGGCGTCGGCATTGGTCTCGCCGGTCAGCCGCGCCGCGTGGAAGCCATCACCGATCTCCACGCCCTTCACCGCATTGATGCTCATCATCGCCGCCGCGAGTTCGCTGTCCAGCTTGGCATAGAGTGGCGCGCCCCAGCCCGGCGGCACGCCTTCCGCAACACATTCGATTACCGCTCCAAGTGAGGAGCCGCGCTTGCGGGCGTCGTCTACAAGACTTTCCCACCGCTGCGCCGCGTGGGCATCCGGGCAGAAGAAGGGATTATTGTCGATCTGGCCATCATCGAACAACGCACGATCGATAGGATCACTGCCAAGTTCAACAAGATAACCTCGAATCCTCACATCTTGCAGCAGCTTGCGCGCGACCGAGCCCGCCGCAACCCGCGCCGCCGTCTCGCGCGCCGATGATCGCCCACCGCCGCGATAGTCGCGGAAGCCATATTTCATGTCATAGGCATAATCGGCGTGACCGGGGCGGTAGGCCTTCATGACCTCGGAATAATCTTTCGAACGCTGGTCGACATTCTCGATCATCAGCGAAATCGGGGTGCCGGTCGTCTGCCCCTCGAACACGCCGGAGAGGATGCGCACGCGGTCGGGTTCCTGCCGCTGCGTGGTGAAGCGCGACGTGCCCGGCCGGCGCTTGTCGAGCCAGGGCTGGATATCGTCCTCGCTCAACGCGATCCCCGGCGGGCAGCCGTCCACGACGGCGCCCAGCGCAGGACCATGGCTTTCGCCCCAGGTCGAAAAGCGGAAAACGCGGCCGAAGGTATTGAAGCTCACAGTTCCTCGCTCAGTTGCGCGAATGCCGTCGCATGATTCGCCTTGCCGCGCACACCGCACGGCATTGCGCCGCCTTGCAGCGGCAACGCCATCAGATAGTCCCCTGCATAGGGGGAAGCAAATCCCCGCGCCCAGTCCGTGGAGAAACCGAACCGCTCATAATAGGCCGGATCGCCCAGTACGAAGCAGAGCATCGCGCCAGCCTCACCCAGATGCGCCAGCCCGGCCTGGATCAGCGCCTCCGCGACGCCCTGGCGGCGATAGTGCGCCGCGCCCGCAACCGGCGCGAGCGCGACCGATGCGATCGCCTTGCCGCCGACCTCAACGTCCATGCGGCTGAACGCGACCATGCCCGCCAGTTCGCCGGTTTCCTCGTCATCAGCAACGAGGGTCAGCACCATGTCGCCATCGATGCAAAGTCGCTGCACGAGCTGCGCTTCATCCGGTTTCGGAAAGGCGCGGCGCAGCAGGGCATCGATGGCCGCTACGTCCCCACCAGTGGCGGCGCGAATCGCGAAGGTCACGCCAGCGCGATATCCGGTGCGTGCTCCGCCTTCATGCCGATGACATTGTAACCCGCGTCGACATGATGGATTTCGCCGGTCACGCCGCTCGACAGATCGGACAGGAAATAGACGCCGGAGCCGCCGACATCCTCGATCGTGACATTACGCTGCATGGGAGAGTTGAGCTCGTTCCATTTGAGAATATAGCGAAAATCACCAATGCCGCTCGCCGCCAGCGTCTTGATCGGCCCGGCCGAAATCGCATTGACGCGGATATTCTCCCCGCCCAGATCGACCGCGAGGTAGCGCACGCTCGTTTCCAACGCGGCCTTGGCGACACCCATGACATTGTAATGCGGGATCACCTTCTCCGCGCCATAATAGGTCAGCGTCAGGATCGAACCACCCTTAGGCATCATCGGCCTTGCTCGCTTCGTCACCGCGACAAAGCTGTAGGCCGAGATATTCATCGTCATGAGGAAGTTTTCGAGGCTGGTGTCGACATAATTGCCGCGCAGCTCATTCTTGTCCGAAAAGCCGATGGCGTGGACCAGGAAGTCGATCGTTGGCCAGCGCGCGGCCAGCGTCTCGAACGCAACATCAAGCGCCGCCATATTGGCAACGTCGCAATCGATCAGGAAATCGGAGCCAACCTCTTCCGCCAGCGGGCGCACGCGCTTTTCCAGCGCCTCGCCTTGATAGCTGAACGCGAGCTCCGCCCCCTGGGCGTGGAGCGCTTTTGCGATCCCCCAGGCAAGCGACCGATCATTGGCGAGTCCCATGATGAGTCCCCGCTTCCCCTGCATCAAGC